>CAIVOB010000123.1 GCA_903907475.1 Candidatus Omnitrophota bacterium | reverse complement strand
TCATTTTGATCTCTATCGTTTAAATAATGCGACGCAGATTCAAGAGCTGGGTTTCCAAGAGTATTTTTATGGTACAGGGGTAACACTAGTGGAATGGCCGGAGCGTTTAAAAATTCTCTTGCCAAGAGAATTTTTAAAGATTAAGCTAACGCTTAAGGGCCAAAAGATGCGGCTTGTAAAGTTTATTGCTCGGGGCGCGCGTTATAAAAAATTAATCGCGAGGATTGATGAAAATACTAGGAATTGACACGTCGACAAAATATCTTTGTTTAGGGTTATTTTTAGATGGGAAAATTTATGAATATCGCCTGGAAGTGGAAAGAAGGCTTTCGCGCCTGCTGGTTCCGACTGTTGCCCGAGTTTTGTCAGCTTTAAAGATAGAAATACAGGAGATTGATTATTTTGCCTGCGGTTTAGGACCGGGGTCTTTTACGGGAATACGCGTAGGACTGGCGGCAATTAAGGGTTTAAGTATTGCCAATAATAAACCGCTCATCGGGATATCTACTTTAGATATTATCGCTAAAAATGCTAAAAATGATGCGCGTTTAATTGTTACCGCTTTGGATGCGCGCCGAGATCTTATTTATTACGCTACCTATCGGAATCAAAATGACAATTTAAAACGTGTTTCTGCTTATAAACTTATAACTTTTAAGGATTTTATTGCGAAGCTTAAAAATAGCGCTTTAGTTTTAGGAGACGCGCTGGATTTGTATGGGGCAAAAATATTAACGCAGGGCAAAGGGGTAAGTATCGGCGATAAGGACGGTTGGTATCCTAAGCCTGGCAATCTTATAGAGTTGGCACTGGCCAAAATAAAAGCCGGGCAATTGGATTCCTCTTTAACGCTTAAACCTATTTACTTGTATTCTCAAGAATGCCAAATAAAATCTCGATAGGTTATCGCCCAACTTGGGCGGAAATTAATTTAAAGAATTTGGAGCACAATTTTAAAGTGATTCGTTCCAAGGTGAAGCTGGGCGTGAAGATCTTAGTCACGGTCAAAGCGGATGCTTATGGCCATGGGCTTGTACCAGTGGCTAAGAAATTATCTACTTTAGGAGTTGATTATTTTGGGGTGGCTTCGATTGATGAGGGGATAAAATTACGCCAACAGGGGATTAAGAATCCGATCTTGATATTAGGCCTTATTTTAAAAGAAGATCTTCAACCGCTTTTTACTTATGACCTTACTCCGACAATCGCGGATTTAAAGCTGGCGCAAATTTTAAATTCCAAAGCTGCTAAGCTTAAACAGGTCAAAGCGGTACAGATTAAAGTTGATACCGGAATGGGCAGAGTGGGGGTTTTATTTAAAGACGCGGAAAAATTAGTGCGGCAAATTTGGCGATTTAAAAATCTTAAGATTGAAGGAATTTTTACGCATTTTGCTTTAGCGGATTTGAATCGCAAATTTACTTTAGGGCAAATTAATGTATTTCAAGAGTTAGTTTGTAATTTAAAAAAAGCAGGAATTAATATTTCGCTGGTGCACGCTGCTAATAGCATTGGCTTGTTAGATTTTAAAAATAGTCATTTTACGATGATTCGCCCGGGATTAATCGTTTATGGTTTATATCCGAAAAAAAATTTAAAGTTAAAATTAAAACCGGTATTAAGTTTAAAGACCAGGATTGTTTTTATAAAGCAGGTTCCTGCCGGGTATGGTTTGAGTTACGGGCATATTTATAAAACTACGCGTCGAACGCATATCGTCACTTTACCGATTGGTTATGGTGATGGCTATCCGCGTAATCTTTCTAATCAAGGCTGGGTTCTCATCGGCGGTAAGCGGTTTAGGATTTGCGGAAGAATTTGCATGGATCAGATTATGGTTGATGTTGGTAATTTTAAGCCTAAAGTCGGTAGCCAAGTGGTTTTAATCGGTAGCCAAGGCCGAAAGAAGGTTACGACCGAAGAACTGGCGCTTTTAAGTCAAACTATTCCCTACGAAATTGTCTGTGGTTTAGGCAGCCGTATTCCGCGCGTGTATCTTTCTTAAAATTAAAACTTTCTAAGGTAATTTTGAGATTAAATAAAGACTACTGGAAAGAATAATGATATGGCTTAAAGATGCCGCTAATAAAGGCATGAGCAGCCCGGATTTTCCGATTGCCAGGCAAAAAGCATCGAGAATATAGTAAAGAAATCCTACCAAGATTGAGATTCCAATTGAAGACATTCCGGTGGCGCGTTTACGCATCATGAGCGAAAAAGGAATCCCTAAAAGAATAATAATGATACTGGTAAATGGCATGGTGAAACGTTGATAGAGGTCGATTTTTAAATTACGAATAACGCTTGTCGCTCCGCTTTTAGAGAGCCGCCAAATGTAATCTTGCATCTGGCGAATATTCATGAGTTCCGGTTTTTGCCTTAAGTTTGTCAGGTCATCCGGAGTTTCCGGAATGCTCATAATTTGCTCTTCAAAATATATTGGCTCATCTATGACTTGGCTATTTTGATCAAAATCATAAGTGATACATTGAAAAAATTTCCATAATCCGTCCGCGTAAACTCCTTTTGAGGCAATAATCTTTTTCGTGAGATTTTGTTTTTCATCTTGTTCTAGGATCGTAATCCCTTCCATGGTTTTAGTGACGGGAGTGAATTTATTGATAAAAAATAATCTGTTTCTTAATCCGTATAAAGAAAGGTTAATGTAGACATCAGGTTTTTTTAATTTACTTCTTCCGGAACCCTCTTGTATATGGGCTTTTATTTTTTGGTTTTCGTTTAAAGCCGTCGGAACAACGCGGTCGCTGACCCAAAATACTAAGACACTAATTAAACAACCAAAAAGTAGGACATTTTTAGCAATTTTATAAATACTTAAACCACTGGAGCGTAAGGCGATAATTTCGTTATTGTGATTAAGCCTGCCAAAGGTGTAGACCGTGGAGATTAAACAGGCAAAAGGAGAAACTTGCACAAACATTACCGGTAGATAAGAAAGATAGTAGCGCAAGAGCAGTATGAAAGTGGCCCTTTGTTTTAAAATATCCTCAAGATTTGAAAGTAAGTCAATGACAACGTAAAGAAAAAGAAAAACAAAAATGCAGGAAATAAATATGTAAAGTACAGATTTAAGAATGTAGCGGTCTAGGATGCGCATAGTTTATAAGTAAGAAATATTCCGGTGCCTCCGAAAATAATGTTTGGAATCCAAAGTGCTAAGGCCGCAGGCAGATATTCTTGAATCGCTAAAGCTTCGCACCCGATAAAGAGCGGATAATAGCAGACAATAATTAACACCGCAATTCCGATATTAATAGTTTTTTCCCGGCGCCGGGTAATTATCCCTAAAGAAGCTCCCAAGAGCATGAAAACTAAACAAGAAAAAGCTAATGCTAGTTTCTCATGGATTTCCGTAAATAGGGGAGCGGGGGTAATTCCTTCTTTTTGTAGTTTAAGCGCGGCAGCCCTTAATTCCCGGATCGTCATTTCTTTATATTTTTTATCGACCACTTTTTCTTGCATTTGAGCGATATCGAGATTCATAAAATAAGTGCGAAAATTAAGTTTGTAGAAGTTAGTCGGATTCTCCGGGTCAGGTTCATCGCTGGTACCGTCAATAAGTTTTAATTTAATGGTATTTTTATCCGGAAGAGTAATAAATTCTCCGGCTTTAGCGACAATTGTGCGGGTAGGGCGGTCCTCCCCTTGGGGCTCATAAATACGGATGTTATTTAAGCGATTTCTTTTCTGGTCAACATGATAGATAAAGAGCACATATTTTGAAAAAGAGTCGATGAAGACACCTTCTTCAAATGCCGCGGTGGGATTTTTTATCCCCATTTCTTTTAAGGTTTTTCGGTAGGCAAAATGGGCTTGCGATGCCGCTTGATCGTTAAAGTATGCCAGACCTAAGCTGAAAGCTAACCCAATCACCAGTAAAGGAGTGATTAATTTAAGGAGGTTAATTCCGCTTGAACGGATAGCGATGATTTCATTATCTCCGGACAATCTGCCTAAAGCCAGTAATACCGCCACTAAGATTGATATCGGTAAAGTATAAGTGACAATATAAGGAGTAAGATAAATAAAGATTTGTAAGACACTAAAGATGTCCACACCCTTATTAATTACTAAATCGGCAATGCGTTTTAGGTTCCCGATTAAAACCATCAGGAAGGTCAATACTCCTAAGCATAATAAAAGCGGCCCCCAAAATTCCCTCAAAATATAATTACGTAGAATTTTCATTTTAATTAGCTAAGGTTAAAGCGATAACCATTCTGGCTCCGGCTTCTTTTAAGCATTTAGCTGCGGTATCTAAAGTCGCGCCGGTAGTTAAGACATCATCGATAAGTAAGATGTCGGCATCTTTAATTAATTCCGGCTGAATAACTGTAAAACTATTTCTTACATTTTCTTGCCGTTCTTGGAAAGAGAGATTAGTTTGCGTGGGGGTAGCTTTAGTGCGCAATAAAACTTGTGTCAGAACCTTAATCGCGAATTCTTTCCCCACTTGAGCGCTAAGTATTTGCGCTTGGTTAAATTCTCTTTGGCGCAGGCGGCTAGCATGTAATGGCAGAGGAATGATAAAATCAAAATATTGTAACGGTAAATTAAAATCTCTAATAAATTTGTGCATGAGTAAGGCTAAAGGTTTGCCCAGGTAAATTTTTTGGGAATATTTAAATTCATGAATTAATTTTTTTACCGTGCCGGTGTAAATACAAGGGCTAAAAGCCCGGTCAAAATGAAATTCTTTGTTTAAACAGCTCAAACAGCGATTGCCTGAAAGATCCTTTTCTTCTAAATGCCTACCGCAGGAGGCGCAGAAAGGAGGAAGATTTCTTTCTACTTTCTCCCAACAAGCGGCGCAAATAAACTTTGTCTCAAGATTAAAGTCAATTTTATTTTTACAGGCTAAACAATTTGTAGGATAAATTAAATTTTTTAATCCCCATAATAGCCTCGAAATCATAACGCTATAATATCAATGAAAGCCTGGTTTGTCAAAGTAATTGACAGTCAGCTCTATCGATAGTAAAATAATTCCACTATGAAAAATGTTAGTTGCCAAGAATTAAAAGAAAGACTCTTTAATTTATTAAACCAAGAAGCTTTAAAAAGGGGTAAGTTTATACTTTCTTCCGGAAAAGAAAGTAATTATTATCTAGACGGGCGAATAATCACTTTGACTCCGGAAGGGGCGTATTTAGTGGCAAATATAATTTTAGAGATGACTAAAGACGAGTCGATTGGAGCTATCGGTGGCCCGACCTTGGGGGCAGATCCGATAGCTGGAGCGATTGCTGCTCTAAGTTTTATTAACGGGCAGAAAATTAAAACTTTCATTGTGCGTAAGAGCGTTAAAGAGCATGGTACTCAAAAGCAAGTGGAAGGCCCGGAGCTTAAAAAAGGTGAACGGGTGATTTTAATTGATGATGTCGCCACCAGCGGCAAAGCGATTATCGAAGCGCAACAGGCCTTGGCGAGAATCGGAGTTCTAGTGGATAAGGCGATTGTGATTGTTGATCGTAACCAAGGGGCAGTGGAAAATTTAGCAAAAATTGGGATTAAATTAGAATCAATCTTTAAAATCGCGGATTTTGGCCTTTAGGTGCCCTTGTGCAAAAGAAAAAAATTGTCATCGTTGGTGGTGGGCCAGCCGGAATGATGGCCGCAATTAGTGCTGCTGCCCTAGAGCAAGATGTCGTTTTGTTAGAAAAAAATACTTCCCTCGGAAATAAACTCCTTTTAAGCGGCAAAGGCCGCTGCAATCTTACAAACGCTGAAACTTTAGAATACTTTTTGCAACGGTTTTCTAAAAATGGAAGCTTTTTAAGAGACGCTTTTAAGAAATTTTTCAATCGAGAGTTAATGGATTTTTTTCAAACTCGGGGCTTAAAACTCAAAGTTGAAAGACAGCTGCGGGTTTTTCCGGTTTCCGATCGCGCGCTTAGTATCTTGGATATCTTAACGGCAGAATTAAATAAATTGGGGGTGCAGGTAGTTTTTAAAAGTAAATTAGCAAATTTGTTAATTAAAGAGCATCGTATTGAAGGCGTGCGTTTAGAAAATGGAGTGAATATATTAGCCGACCGGGTAATTTTGGCGAGCGGCGGAGCAAGTTATAGTTTTACCGGTTCAGACGGCGGCGGCATAAATATTGCTCAGAAAATCGGGCATCTGGTTATTCCGTTGCGCTCAGGTTTAGTGCCGTTGGAAGTTAAAGAAGATTATCCGAAAAAATTAGAAGGTTTAACTTTACGTAATATTAGATTGAAGTTTTCGAGCGAGAAAACTGAGATTGTATCTGAGATCGGAGAGCTTGTCTTTACGGCGTTTGGGGTAAGCGGGCCGCTGGTGATTTCTTTAAGTTCTAAGGTCGGAGATTTACTTCTAGAAAGTAAAACGCTAGAGTTAGAAATTGATTTAAAACCAGCATTGACCGAGGAACAATTAGATAACCGCTTATTGCGGGAGTTTAAATTAAATGCTAAAAAAAGTTTTAAAAATACGCTCAAAACCTTATTGCCTTTGCGCTTGATTACACTTTTTATTCAGGAAAGCAAGATTGACGCGTTTAAAAAATGCAGTCAGATTACGCAAGGGGAAAGAGAGAAACTGCTTTCTCTTTTAAAAAGTTTTCGCATGGTTATTACGCGTACGCGGCCGATTGAGGAAGGAATGGTTACGCGCGGTGGGGTAAGTTTAAAAGAGATTAACCCCCGCACGATGGAATCGCGGCGCATTAAGGGGTTGTATTTTTGCGGGGAGATGATTGATTTAGATGGTGATACGGGTGGTTTTAATCTACAGGCTGCTTTTTCAACGGGTTATTTAGCCGGAGCGAGTGCCGCGGTGGACTATTCTGCGTAAGTGATGAAAAAAATATATTTAGCTTCCCATTCTTTAGCGCGAAAAAAAATATTAAAAAAAATTGGTTTAAAATTCACGGTCTTACCGGCTCAAGTAGTCGAAACAAGCCGTTTGGGTAAACTTTCGTATCCGCAATTGGTAAAAAATAATGCCCGTGCTAAAGCCAAAGATGTTGCGCAAAAAGTAAAAGCGGGAATTATTATCGGGGCGGATACGATCGTGGTGCAAAACGGTAAGATTTTTGGCAAGCCAAAAAATGTTGCCGCGGCCTGTCGGATGCTTAAAATTTTATCTTCAAAACCACAACAACTTTATACCGGCTTGGCAGTGATCAATAAAGAAAATGGACGCCAGAGAATGGTTTTAGGCTCTGAAAAAACAAAAGTTTATATGGATAAGTTAACGCCGGCGCAGATTAAGCGTTATTTTAGGCGAGTTTCTCCGCTGGATAAAGCCGGGGGTTTTGATATTGGCGGCCAAGGAGCTTTTTTTATTCGCCGCATTGAGGGTTGTTATTACAATGTCGTGGGTTTACCCTTAAGAAAGTTGCGCTTATTATTTGAGAAATTAGATTTGAAGGTTTTTATTATTTTTTTATCTACGATCTGCTATTTACTGCCGACTGTATTCTTAGCTGGTTGTTCTAGTGAATACAATCTTGTCACTAAAAAGGAGGAAAAGTATTATTATAGCAGTGATAAAGAGGTGCAGATTGGCCAGTCCATTAATCGTCAAGTAGAAAAAGAGTATAAATTTACTAGTGACCCTTTAGAAAAAAAACGCGTGGAAGATATCGGGAAAAAAATTGCCGCGGTAAGTGATCGTAAAGAGATTGATTATATTTTTCAGGTTTTGGAGGATGATGAAGTTAATGCCGTATCTTTGCCCGGAGGTTACGTTTATGTTAATAGCGGACTTTTGGCAAAAGTTGCCAATGATGACGAATTGGCAGGTGTTTTAGCGCATGAAGTAGGGCATATTGTCGCCCGGCATAGTATTAAAAAGCTACAGGCGCTGCAAGGTTATTCGATTTTGAGATTACTGGTGGCAGTTGCTCCGGTTTCGGGAAGCGGTGAGGTAGGTAATGCGGCAGATGCTGCTTTTGCGCAGTTTCTTTTAGGTTATAGCCGGGAGGATGAGTTGTTGGCGGATCAATTGGGAGCGCGTTACGCTAAATTAGCCGGTTATGATCCGCATGGTATGATAACTTTTTTGCTTAAGCTTCAGGATATTAATCGGCATATGCCGCTTCAAGAGCATTCATATTTTAAGACCCATCCGTATATTCCGGATCGCCTAAGAGTGGTGAAGCAAGAAATCGGCGAAGAAATTGATTTTGGCGATTATATTAATATTGAGCAAAAATCGCATGAATAAGATTATGCGCTTTTTGGCGCTGGCTTTATTAATATTTGGTTTTTTCTTAATTGATTTGAGAACTGGGCAAGCAGGAGAAACTTTGGAAGAAAAGAATATTGCGAATCCTTTTGGAGTACTAGAATTTTTACATTGGAATCATGCTTGGAATAATTATAAATACTCTTGCAATTTAGAATTAGAGAAAGCTATTTTTCTGATGCAGGAGGCTGGCGTGGGTTGGGTGAGAGTGGATTTTCTTTGGGAGGATATCGAGAGCCAAGAAGAGAAATTTGATTTTAGTAAATATGATTGTATCGTAGATCTATTGCATCAGAAAGGGATCCATATTTTGGGTATTTTAGATTATAGCGCGAATTGGGCTTCTGCCTGCGGAGAGTGGAACTGTCCGCCGAAAGATAATAAATTATTTGTTAATTATGCCTCCAGAGTGATTGAACATTTTAAAGGGAGGGTTAAATATTGGGAACTTTGGAATGAACCGGATTCATCTACTTATTGGAAACCTCAAGATAGCTTAAAATCCTATTGTCTTTTGTTAAAAGAAGTTTATTTGGCAGCTAAAAAAGCGGATCCGCAATGTTTTATACTTAACGGCGGTTTGGCCAATGGCTTAAGCAGTATTAATCATCTTTATGATAATGGCGCAAAAGATTATTTTGATATTTTAAATATTCATTTTTTTCAGACACCCATAAATCCCGGAGCGATTAAAGCAGTAGCTAGTTATCCTAGGTTAGCTTATAAGATTATGCAGCGTAATGGAGATGGGGCGAAAAAAATCTGGATTACGGAAATTGGTTGTCCGGGGGTAAAAAGAGGAATAAAGACGGATAATTGGTGGATGGGTAAGAATCCCAGTGAAGCGCAGCAGGCGCGTTGGCTCAAAGACGTTTATACTGAATTACTTAAGCATCCGCAGGTGGAGAAGATTTTTTGGGCTTTTTTCAGGGATACCAAAGACCACTGGAGTAATGGTGTGGATTATTTTGGTTTGGTGCGTTGGGATTATTCCCGCAAAGCCGCATTTAGAATATACCAGGAGTGTTTTAAAAAGTGGAAGGCTGCTGGTTTGGATAGAAAATAATGATTTAATTTAAATTTAGTGCGGAGGAAGAGACTTGAACTCTTATGGGTTACCCCACACGCTTCTGAGACGTGCGCGTCTGCCATTCCGCCACCCCCGCAAGATGGCTTTTAGTATATCCTAGCCTCATAACCCTGTCAATTAATAAGAAAAACACGCTCAAAGCGTGATTAAAAGCGCGATAAATGAATTGCGGTAGAGTTTCTTTACTGCTATAATACTTTTTTAAATTCAGAGGAGAGAAGATGTTTTTAGAGCATTTTAAGATTACCAGTCTGGCGATGGCCCAAATATTTATTTTAGGGGCCCTAGGTTTCTTTTTAGTGAAAAGGAAGCTGCTCTTGGCGGAAGGTTTAGATGCTTTAAGCCGTTTAGTGATCCAAGTAGTTTTTCCCGCTTTAATTTTTACCCAAATGCTAGAAAACTTTAATTTCCAGCTTTATCCGCGCTGGTGGATTTTTCCCTTGGTAAGTTTTTTTATTACATTATTAGGTTTAAGTGTGGGATGGTTGCTGCTTAAATTTGCTAAAATTAAAACGCATAAATTACAATTTTTAAGCTTAGTGAGTTTTCAAAATTCCGGGTACTTGCCTTTAGCAATGGTCGCGGCAATATTTTCTGGGCCGCAGGTTAAGGAAATTTTTATTTATATTTTTCTATTTTTATTAGGGTTTGACCTCGTGGCTTGGTCGCTGGGTGTTTATCTGCTTAATTATAAAAAAGCGATAAAATTTAGGCTGGGAAGTATCTTTAGCGTTCCGGTAATTACAAATTTAACAACTTTGGTGATTATTGCTTTAAATTTAAATAAATTTATTCCGGTAAGTTTACTAAAACCGGTGCAAATGGTGGGAAATTGTACTTTGCCATTGGCGATGTTAGTAGTGGGGGGAAATATTGCTTTGGTTAATTTAAGACATATTGACCGGCGGAGTATTTTTTATTTTCTTTTAGGCAAAATGATTATTCTTCCGTTTATTGGTATTTGGGTGGTGCTCAAGCTTGGTGTGCCACAATTATTTGGTTTATTAGTGGTTATGCAATTAGCAATGCCGTCGGCAACTTCTTTATCGGTAATCATCCGGCATTATAAGCAGGAGGACGGATTAATCAGCCAGGGAGTATTTTTTAGTCATTTGTTCGGCCTTTTGACGATTCCTTTATTTTTAAGTTTATATTTATCGCAGGCTGTGGTAAAATGAGTAAATCTATTCTTACCAATCGCAAGGCTTATCGGGATTACGAAGTTTTAGAGTCCATTGAGAGTGGAATCGAGCTTAAAGGTTCAGAAGTGAAATCTTTGCGCGCCGGGAGAATCAACTTAGATGATAGTTTTGCCCGGATTGATAAAGGGCAAGCGCATTTATATAACGCGCATATTAGCCATTACACTGAAGCTAGCTATTTGAATGTTGATCCGGATAGAATTCGCCGGTTGCTTTTACATAAACAGCAGATCGAGCGGATTAACGGTAAGCTCACGCAAAGAGGGTTAACTTTAATACCATTAAAGATTTATTTTAATGATCGAGGTTTTGTAAAATTAGAGTTAGCGCTTTGTAAAGGTAAAAAACTTTATGATAAACGCTCGACTATTAAACGCCGGGAAACGGATTTGGAGATGCGTCGGGCATTAAAAAATAGAAGATAATCGTTCTTTTAAAATTTGGGGGTGAAAGGGTTCGACTTAAGATATGTCGGACAAGAGCAGCATGTCGCGGATGTAAGGTTAGCCGCGTTAACAATCCTTGCACAATTCAAACGCAAACACAACAGTGTTCAGCCGTTTGGCACCAAAGGCTATGCCTTTTATGCCAGCGGGCGTACCAGCCTTAGCGTTTAATTAAACGTTAAGCCTCTAACTGTCCTGCCTACGGGATAGCTTAGGGCCTAAGTAGGATAGCTTCGGCAGTTTGTCTTTGTAGTCGAAGCGAAGCTGTAAAAGACTGCATCTTTAGTGATCCTGCCTGGCGGAGTGCTAAAGATTAAGAATAATATCCGGGCTAAGCATGTAGCGGTTTTTGTTTGATTACTTAAGGACGGCGGTCCAATTCCGCCCACCTCCACCAAATTTTTACGACAAGTAAAAATTTGGTGGATACTGTATGAGCGTTAAGCGGCACGACAAGTGCCGTAGCGAATACAGTATCTTTCGCTTGTGAAGCGACAAGTAAAAATTTGGTGGATACTGTATGAGCGTTAGACGGCACGACAAGTGCCGTAGTGAATGCAATATTTCTTGTTTAAAATTTTATGAAAAATAGAATCATTTTTTTGATTATTTCAATATTTCTAATCTCCGGCTGTGTCACTATTCCTTCCGGAGAAGATCTCCCCACTTATACTATTGGCGGGGTAACGTATTATTCTTTAATTAAATTATGTGATTTGCGTAATGTGCAGATGCAGTATGACACTCTTCTGCAGACGATAAATTTAAATAAAGATAGCCAAAGTTTAAGTTTAAGGGCGGGGGATGCTTTAATTTTAATTAATGGCAATCCCCGGAATTTAACTTCACCGGTTGATATTTATCAAGGGACAATTGTTGTCCCACAGCAATTTAAAGATCAGATTTTTGATTTATTGTTTAAAAAAACTGTTGCTTTCCCTCATCGGGCCGGAGCCGGAAAGATTAAACTGCAAAAGGTAGTGATTGATGCTGGTCACGGAGGTAATGATCCCGGAGCGATTGGTAAGAATGATCTGAGAGAAAAAGATGTTAATTTAGATGTCGCCAAGAAGTTAAGCGCGCTCTTAAGAGCTGAAGGCGTGCAAACGGTACTTACTCGTGCGACGGATAATTTTATCCCTCTTTCTACTCGGGTGAGTATTGCCAATAAGTCGGGAGCGGATTTATTTATTAGTATTCATTCTAACGCTAATCGTTCGCGTTCTTTGAGTGGTTTTGAAGTTTATTACGTTGCTCCCACGGTGAGTGATTCCAAGCGCGCTGCTTTTACGGCTAAAAGCGCGACTTTAAATTTACGCGATGCTTCTTTTTTTAGTAATGCTCAGGATTTACGTGCAATCGTTTGGGATATGATTTATACTAATAGCCGGGCCGAGGCGATAGAATTATCACAGGCTCTATGTAAAGTTATGGATGCAAGTATTGATGCTGAGATCTTAGGGTCAAAGAGCGCGCGCTTTCAGGTTTTAAAAGGAGTGCGCATGCCCGGGGTATTAATTGAAATTGGTTTTGTTTCTAACTTGAATGAAGAGCGGTTGCTTAAGACTGGAGCTTACCGAGAAAAAATCGCGGAAGGAATATTAGAGGGGATAAGAGATTATTCTCAGGATATGGCTTTGGTGGAGGTCGCGGGAAGATAAGACGCGCACTTTCGGTAGGTTTAAATTTTTTAAAATATAAGATTTAGTAATTAAATAAGAAAGAAGGTGTGTGGTGAGTGCGATTGGAGTTTTTGATTCCGGTGTCGGCGGTTTAACGGTGGCCAGGGAGCTGATTTCTCAACTGCCCAATGAAAATATTGTTTATTTCGGAGACACTGCCCGGGTCCCTTATGGAATTAAATCTCCGGAAACCGTGATTCGTTTTTCAATCGAGAATATTTTATTTTTATTAAAACAAGATGTAAAATTAATTTGTGTTGCTTGTAATACCGCGTCAAGCTTTGCGCTTCCGGTGATTAAGAATCATTTCCGGGTTCCGATTGTTGGTGTAATTTCTCCCGGAGTTAGAGAGGCGGTATATGCGACGCAAAATAAACGTATTGGAGTAATTGGGACCAAGGGCACGATTAAAAGCCGTACTTATGAAACTGAGATTAAACAACTTGATTCTCAGGTAAAAGTTACTGCCGTGAGCTGTCCTTTATTCGTTCCTTTTGTCGAGGAGGGATGGTTAAAAGGCGAAGTTGTTTTAAGCGTGGCTAAAACTTATCTTAAGCCGCTTAAAGATGCTCAAGTCGATACTGTAATTTTAGGCTGTACGCATTATCCGCTGCTTAAGTCGGTAATTCAGGAGGTTTTAGGTAAGGGTGTTATTTTAATTGATTCCGCCAAACAAGTTGCTTTTGAGGTGAAGAGAATTTTAAGCAGTGAAGATTTGTTAAACCGGGGTAAAGGCGGGAAAAATAAATTTTATGTTTCTGATAACCCGGAATGGTTTAGCTCTCTGGCGGAAAGGTTTATCGGCAAGAGATTAATTAATGTTAAAAAGGTTGATTTAACTTAAAGGGTATTCTTTAAATCGATTATTAAAGGTGAAAAATGTATAATTTAAAAGTAGAGGGAAATTTTAGCGCGGCGCATAATTTGCGGGGTTATAAAGGTAAATGTGAGGATTTACACGGGCATAATTGGCGCATCGAGCTAGTCGTGCGCTCGGAGAGCCTGGATAATTTGGGGATGGTTTTAGATTTTAAATTTTTAAAGAAAAAATTAAATAATTTTCTAGAGAAATTGGATCATAAATATTTAAATAAATTAGAGTATTTTAAAAAAACAAATCCGACTTCGGAGAATCTTGCGAAATATATTTTTCAGCAACTTAAACCGCAAATTTCTGATCTAAGTTCGATTACCGTTTGGGAAAATCCTACGAGCGCGGCTACTTATGAAGAGTAAAAAATCTCCCTCGGCAGTGGTGCTTTTGTCCGGAGGATTAGATTCGGCGACGGTTTTGTATTGGGCCAAAGCCCAGGGTTTTAAGTGTTATTGTTTGATCTTTGACTATGGGCAGTTGCATAAAAAAGAAATTATTTATGCCAAAAAGATTGCCCAGGCTTCCGGGAGTAATTATCAAATTGTCAAGATTACTTTCCCTTGGAAGGGGTCGGCGCTCTTAGATAAAAAAATTGCCTTACCGAAGAAGATTGTTAAGGGCGTGCCGTCGAGTTATGTGGCAGCGCGTAATATTGTATTTTTAAGTTTCGCTTTGTCTTTTGCGGAAACCATCAAAGCGCAAAGAATTTTTATCGGAGCGCATGCTCAAGATTATTCTGGATATCCGGATTGTCGTCCGGAATTTATTGCTGCTTTTAGGCGCATGGCTCAAAAAGGGATGCTGGAAAAAGTAGAAATTTCGGCGCCGTTACTATTTAAAACTAAGGCGCAGATTATCCGGCTGGGGCAAAAATTAGGCGTTCCTTTTGCGCTGACTTGGTCCTGTTATCGCGGGGGTAGATATCCTTGTGGGAAATGCGATAGTTGTTATTATCGCGCTAAAGGTTTTAAGAGTTTAGGATTAGGGGATCCTCTAAAAATAAAAAAATGAATAAAGCCCGAATTGCCGAAGTTTTTGATAGCGTGCAAGGCGAAGGCTTATATTTAGGCGAAAAACAGATTTTTGTGCGTTTTTTTGATTGCAATTTATCTTGCAGCTATTGCGATACGAAACTTGATCGTTTTATGGAGTATGAACCGCAAGAACTTTTTGAAGAGATTAAACTTTATCGCGATAAATATCATTCGATTTCTTTTACCGGAGGAGAACCGCTATTATACAATATTTTTTTAAAAGAAATATTAAAGCTGACTAAAGCGCGAGGCCACAAACATTATTTAGAAACCAATGGCACTTTGGTGCCAGAACTGGAAAGCCTTATTGACCAGATTGATATTGTGGCGATGGATTTAAAATTTCCCAGTTCTAGTGGCATGGGAAATCTTTGGAGTATGCACCGGAAGTTTTTAAAGATCGCTTCGCGCAAAGAAGTTTTTCTTAAAGCCATTATTTGTCAAGCGACTTTGGAAGATGATTTAAGAGTAGCGTTAAATTTGATTAAGGAAGAGAGTCCGGCAAGTGTTTTGATTTTACAGCCTAATAGCTATGAAAATTCCAGTACTTTGGATGAGAAATTAATGCGCTATAAAGAAATTTGTAGTCAAGAGAATGTGACAGCCTGTGTTATACCGCAGATCCATAAAATTGTGGGGTTGAAATGAAAAACAGAAAAACTGAAAAACAAAAAAGCAGTTATGAGGGGTTACAGAACAATATTAGAAATTTAAGCACCCCACGAATTGAAGTTTGGGAGAATGAGTATCCGGATAAGGTCTATATGATCAATTTGGATATTCCGGAGTTTACTTGTATCTGCCCAAAAACTGGTTTGCCGGATTTTGCGGTTATGCGTTTAGAATATTCTCCGTTAAGGTTTTGCGTGGAATTAAAATCCTTTAAAATGTATACGATATTTTTTCGTAATATAGGTATTTTTCACGAACATCTGATTAACAAGATGCTGGAAGATTTTGTGGATGTCGTTAAACCGCGTTGGGTAAAGCTCACGGGAGTTTTTAACCCTCGAGGAGGAATTACCACTACTGTTAGCCGGGAGTATAAATCTAGATGAGAGAAATTCAGGCCTTAGAAATAAGCAAGGCAGTGATGGAATTAGTGCGGCGCGCTAATTTTTCTTTGCGGCCGGATGTCTTATTTGCGTTACGTCAGGCTTACCGAAGAGAAAAAAATATTCGGGCGAAGAAAATTCTTCAAGCATTACTGGATAACGCTGCTTACGCGCTTAAAGAAAATTTGGCAATTTGTCAGGATACAGGCCTGCCGGTGGTATTTGTCCAGATCGGCCAGGATTTAAAAATAAAGGGAGATTTAAAATTGGCAATCAATAAAGGCATCGCGCAGGGGTATAAAAAGTACGCTTTAAGAAATTCAATTGTTAGCGACCCTTTAACTAGAGGCAAGCCGAAGTTTGCTCCGGGTATAATTCATATTGATCTTGTGCGCGGAGATAAAATTAAATTTACTTTACTACCTAAAGGTTTTGGTTGTGAAAATAAGTCACAATTAAAAATGTTTCTGCCGACTGTGAACATAAGAGAAATTAAAGCGTTCATTGTTGAGGTGGTAAAAAATGCGGGTCCGGATGCTTGTCCGCCTTATGTCGTAGGAATAGGTATCGGTGGGACGGCGGATTACGCGGGTTTATTAGCAAAGAAAGCCTTATTACGGCCTATCAACTATCAGCGATCAGCTATGAGCAAATTAGAAAGAGAGTTATTAAATAAAATTAATAGGCTTAACATCGGGCCTATGGGGTTAGGTGGGAAGGCGACGGCGTTGGCTGTAAATATAGAAACCTACTCCACACATATTGCCGGATTACCGGTGAGCGTAAATATCAGCTGTCATGCTTTGCGCAGTGCGACAGAAATACTTTAAAGCTCTATGAGCCAAGAAAAAGCAGAGAAAAAATATCTGGGAATAATTTTTTTGGGGATTTATTTTTGTATTGATCCGCTCTGTTGGTTGTTTTCTAATTGGTCTAATTATGGTTATTACCAGCAGTTTTTTCAATTTATGCCGGATAGTTTAATTCCTTGGCGTTATAGTTTTTCGCTATTACTTAGAATCACTAGCATTGCTTGCGGTTTAGGAATTATTTTGCGCAAAGATATTTTTAGAAGAATCCTTGTGGGGATTTGTGTTTTTAATATCGTAACAATTTACTGGAAACATCCGCCGTATGCCATACAGAATGTGGTGAATAATTTCTTGCTTTTTATGCCATTTTTATTTCCGGCTGGAGCGGAAAATTTAGTGTTTAATATTTTTTTGCTGATGATTTATGGCATGGATTTTATTATTTTTGGAATTTTTATTTATTATTTCACGCGTTCGGGAGTGAAAGCGCAATTTAGGTAAAATTTTAATGAAAAAAAATAAAATTGTTTTACGGCTTGATGATTTTAGGCATTTAAAAGCGGGAGCAGAGATTTATTTTTCTGGTACACTCTATACTGCTCGCGATCAAGCGCATAAACGATTAGTTGATGAAATTAAAAATAATAAGCCTTTGGCGTTAGAATTGCCAGGAGCATTGATTTATTATTGCGGCCCGACGCGGACTCTAAAGGGAAAAATAATTGGTGCTTGCGGCCCGACTACAAGCGCGCGAATGGACGCCTTTACTCCGCTTTTACTGGCTAAAGGATTAAGGGGAATGATTGGTAAGGGGGATAGATCCAAAGCAGTAAAAGAGGCGATTAAAAAATATAAGGGAATTTATTTTGTTACTTATGCCGGGTGCGGAGCGCTTTTAAGTAAATATGTTAAAAGTGTTAAAACAGTTGCTTATGGTGATTTAGGCCCGGAGAAAATTTTAAAATTAGAAGTGGAGAATTTTCCTTTAATTGTCGCGATAGATTCTAATGGGGGGTGTATTTATGGCCAGGATTGACGGGCGGGGAATGGATAAGTTACGTAAAATTAATATTACCCGGAATTATATCAAGTATCCGGAAGGATCTTGTTTAATTGAGTTAGGAAATACTAAAGTAATTTGCACCGCTTCGGTGGAAGAAACGGTGCCGCCATTTTTAAGAAATTCCGGCACTGGTTGGGTCACGGCGGAATATGGCATGCTTCCGCGCTCCTGTGGCACGCGGATTCCGCGTGGAAAAGATTCCGGGCGGACTTATGAAATTCAGCGGTTGATCGGCCGTTCATTACGCTCGGTTACTGAAATGAAGCAAATCGGAGAGCGGACAATCTGGGTAGATTGTGATGTAATTCAGGGGGACGGAGGTACGCGCACTGCCGCGATTACCGGAAGTTTTATTGCCTTAGTAGATGCTTTACAAAAACTTAAAAGCGCGGGGAAAATTAATAAAATTCCAATCTTAGATTATATTGCCGCAACGAGTGTGGGCATTTTGAATAATGAGATGATTTTAGATCTTTGCTATGAAGAGGATTCTAAGGCAGAGGTGGATATGAACATTATTATGACTGGCTCCGGTGAATTTATTGAAATTCAGGGTACCGCGGAACGTAAACCTTTTTCTAAAGAGAAAATGGATGGGATGCTGGTTTTGGCTAAAAAAGGAATCGAAGAACTTTTTACGGTACAAAGAAAATTAGTCGGAGATATTTTGTTATAATGTTGCAGTTAGTGGTGGCAACGAGAAATAAAAAGAAACTGGCGGAAATAAAGTCGATCTTAAAAGGTTTAGATTTAGATCTCGTTTCTTTAGAGGTTTATCCGGACGCTCCGCGGGTCATTGAAAACGGAAAGACTTTTCAAGAGAACGCCATTAAGAAAGCGGTAAAATTAGCGCGTTTTACCGGAAAACTTTGTTTGGGTGAAGATTCAGGATTAGCGGTACAAGCATTAAACGGCGCTCCGGGAATTTATTCTGCGCGTTTTTCGGGTAGGGACAAAAGTGATTTAAAAAATAATCAAAAGTTACTTAAACTTCTTGTTGGTTTGCCGCTTACTAAAAGGAAAGCATTTTATTATTGCGCGGTGGCTTTGGCGGATAAAGCGGGTTTAATTGGAGTAGTTGAAGGAAGCTGCGTCGGCCGGATTGCTTATGCGCCGCAAGGCAGCGCGGGGTTTGGATATGACCCGTTGTTTTATATTCCAAAATATAAGAAAACTTTCGCGCAGTTGGGTGAGAAGATTAAGCATAAAATGAGTCACCGTTATTTTGGATTAACGAAAGCCAAGCGTATAATTCAGAAATATATTGTTAAGCAATCAGCAAATTGATATAATCGAAATTCAACATGTATTATGTTTATGTTCTCTTGAGCAAAAATGATAATCTTTTCTATACTGGATTTACCACTAATATAGAAAGAAGAGTTAATGAGCATAATGCAGGTCAACAGATTTCTACGAAGCATCGCGGTCCTTTTGATATTGTTTATTACGAGTTTTGTTTAATCAAAGAAGATGCTATTGCAAGAGAGAAATATTTGAAAAGTGGAATGGGTAAGAAATATTTGAAAAATAGGCTAAAGTTTTTTTTAAATTCTTTAAATAAATCTATGGTTTGTGATGAGGGCGTGCCCCGTTTCAAACTTCTAGATTAAAGTTTTGAGATGCAGTGGGGGCGTGCCCCGTTGCATCTCTCCAGTTAAAGTTTTGAGATGCAACGGGGCGTGGCTCAGTTTGGCTAGAGCGCCTGCTTTGGGAGCAGGAGGTCACAGGTTCAAGTCCTGTCGCCCCGACTTAGTGATTTACTTCTATTAAATAGGAGGTGTATAGATGTTAAAAAATTTAATTTGTTTGTTATTTAGTTTATTATTTTTAGGGCATGCTTTTGCCGGAGAACTGATAAGTAAAGAGGCAGATGGGTATTATAATGATGCTTTGAAATTACAGCAGGCTGCTAATTTTAATGCCGCGGAAACTTTGTATCAAAAGATACTTTATATTGATCCTTATAATTTAAAGTGGCAAGTGTTTATTTTAAATAATCGCGGGGTAATGTCGGCGCAGCAAGGCGATATTCTGAACGCGGAGATATTATTTAACAAAGCATTAGAAATCGATGCGCATTATCTGCCAGCGCAGTTTAATTTAGGTTTTATTTATGAGAAACGCAGAACAGAATTGGAATCGCTTAAATATTGGTTAAAAGTTTTGAATATCGATTTGGATAAAGC
>CAIVOB010000122.1 GCA_903907475.1 Candidatus Omnitrophota bacterium | reverse complement strand
CTATCCACCTGCGCCAACAATGCGTCTCCTACTTTAAAAGTTCCGGATTTTATTTTTCCGCTGTGCACGATTACTTTACCGATTTTTTGCGTATCGCTAACAATAAAAATATTCTTCCCTTTTACCAATTGCCCTGTATCGCCCACCTGGCCGCCGCTTTGAGCGTAAAAAGGCGTGAGGTCTAAAACTAAATTTAAATCTTCATTAATCAATCCCTTTTTTACTTCCACTCCATTCTTAAAAATTTTTAAAATTTTCGCTTTTGCCTGTTGCCCCTCGTAACCGACAAATTTACTTGCTTTAACTTTAATATCCATCGCGCAGGCGCTAAAAACATCACCCTGCATCGCGCTTCCCAATTTAGAACGCACCTTTTGCTCCTCTAACGCCTGGGCAAAAGCCCTTTGTGAAAATTCAATTTTTTCTTTCCCTAACCAATCACGCGTTAACTCTAAAGGAATTCCATAAGTATCATGTAAAACAAAAGCCAGCTTTCCCACTGCTTCCGGATTGGGTGCTTTCAAAAAAGCCGAAAACTTATTTTTAAACATCTGCGCGCTAGAATTAAGCGTGGCAATAAAATTCTTTTCTTCCGCGCAAACAATTTCCGAAATATCTTTTGCCCGGATGCTTAAATCCGGATAAGCGCGCGCCATAATTAAAGCCAGTGTTTCTACTAAAGAATAAAAAAACTCCCTCTTAATTCCTTGCGCTCTCAAATGCAGCACGCTTTTACGGATAATTTTTCGCACCACATAACCGCGCGCCTCATTAGAGGGGTTCACCCCGTCATAAATCGCAAAGGTTACTGCCCGAATATGGTCGCTAATCGCATAAACTAAAGGTAAACTCGCCGTGCCATTAACATTTTTAATCTCCGCAAGAATTCTCTTCGTCAACGGTTCAAAAAGGTCAGTTTGAAAATTATTTTCTTTTCCTTGCATTACCGCGGCTAATCTTTCTAGCCCCATCCCCGTATCAATATTTTTATGCGGCAACGCCTCCAAAGTACCGTCAGGCTGACGATTATACTGCGTAAAAACTAAATTCCAAATCTCCGCGAACCTCCCGCAACTGCAAGCCACACTGCACTCTGGTTTTTGACAACCCTTATCTTGGCCAAAATCATAAAAAATTTCCGAACATGGTCCGCAAGGGCCATTAGGGCCTTTCGTCTTAGCTTCGGCAGGCCAGAAATTATCTTTATCTTTGAGCCTGGTAATTTTATGCTCAGGAATTTTAATCTCATCTTTCCAAATATTATACGCTTCATCATCCTCAAAATAAACCGAAACCCAAAGCTTTGCAGAAGAAATTTTTAATTCTTCCGTCAAAAATTCCCAAGCCCAACTAATCGCTTCTTTCTTAAAATAATCCCCGAAAGAAAAATTTCCCAACATCTCAAAAAAAGTATGGTGCACACTCGTTTTACCCACCTTATCCAAATCATCCGTCCGCAGGCAGCGCTGCGCAGTTGCCGCACGCTTAAACCCCGAATTAAAACCCATAAACTCTTTTTTAAACTGATTCATTCCGGCAGGAGTAAACAAAACCGTCGGGTCATCTTTGGGGACCAAAAGATCGCTCGCGATAACTTTATGTTTTTTGGCTTTAAAAAAGGTAAGAAACTTTTCTCTTAAAATATCAGCAGTCATCATGATTAGCTAAAACTTCTTTCACAACATCCGGCGCAAAACCCCGGCGTAATAAATACGCGTAAACCCGCGCGCGCGCTTTCTGCGCGTCAACTCCCCTGTTTCTGGCAAATCTTTGCTCTGCCAATTGTTTTACAATTTCTTTTTCGCTGTATTCTTGTTGCGCGCCACAAAGCACTTCTTCAATCAACTCTTGAGCAATTCCCTTGGCGGCTAGTTCCTGTCGAATACGCCTCAGACCAACTGGTTTCCTTAAACGACTGGCGGCCCATTTTGCAGCGAAAACGCGATCATCGATAAATTCTTTAGTTTTTAAAAAATTAACCGTATCCCCGGCTTGCTCTTGGCTAAAACCTTTGCGCTTTAATCTTTCCTCAAGTTCTCTGGCGCTGCGCAAGCGAAACTTAAGTAACAAAAAAGCATAAGCCCGGGCTTTTTCCGGATTATTCTGTGGTACTAGATTTTTTTCGCGCGGCCTTTTCAATCTCATCCTGCAATTTAGGATTCTCTTTTAAAAATTTTATTGCCGCATCCCGTCCCTGACCTAATTTCTTATCTTCATAGGAAAGCCAAGTGCCGGACTTGGTAATCACTTCTAAAGTTACCGCGGCATCAATTACCGCGCCGGTCTTAGCGATGCCTTCATTATGCAAAATATCAAATTCCGCTTCGCGAAACGGCGGAGCAATTTTATTTTTTACCACTTTCACTCTGACATGATTACCAATAACTTTATCCCCTTCTTTTAAATAAGCGATCCGGCGCACATCTAATCTCACCGAAGAATAAAATTTTAAAGCTCTACCTCCGGGAGTAGTTTCCGGAGAACCAAACATCACCCCGATTTTTTCCCGAAGTTGATTAATAAAAATCACTGTGGTGCGCGATTTACTAATCGATCCGGTTAATTTACGCAACGCTTGAGACATTAAACGCGCCTGCAAGCCCATATGCGAATCACCCATTTCACCTTCAATTTCTGCCCGCGGAGTTAAAGCCGCCACCGAGTCTACCACCACTAAATCCACGGCGTTAGAACGCACTAAAGTTTCAGTAATTTCCAAAGCCTGTTCGCCGGTATCGGGTTGCGAAATTAAAAGATCATCTAAATTTACCCCAATTATTTTGGCATAAGTAGAATCAAAAGCATGTTCCGCGTCAATAAAAGCCGCAACGCCGCCTTTTTTTTGAATTTCTCTAATTGCCGTTAAAGTTAAAGTTGTCTTTCCGGAAGCTTCCGGGCCAAAGATTTCAACCACCCGGCCGCGCGGCAATCCTCCAATACCTAAAGCAATATCTAAAGTCAAAGCTCCGGTAGAAATTGACTCCACATTAGATTTAATATGCGAGCCCATTTTCATAATCGAGCCCTTACCAAATTGTTTCTCAATCTGCGCCAAAGCCAGCTCTAAAGCCTTATGGCGATCGGACGTTTCCACGACATCTTCTTTCTTCTTTTCTACAACCATTTTCTTGCCTCCTAATTATAAATTTAAGTCATTATTATAACCTGTCCCAAGCACGCTGTCAAACAATTATAATCCTCCTTTCTGCCCTCAATAGACGCACAAATTAACACAATCTAACTCAAGAAATCAGCGGGTCCTGTCTTGACTTGGTTTTCGCGGGGACGCTTGTTGCGCCCCAGCGTGGCGCAACTGCGCTCGGGTCGGCTGCGTCGCTCTCTGACTTAAATGTGACGGAACCGTGCCCGCTCCTTGCCTTTACGCCCCGCTCAAATCCAAGTCCAGCCACCCGCTAATAGACAAATGAATTACTAAGTAAGTTAGAAAAATTTTAATCG
>CAIVOB010000121.1 GCA_903907475.1 Candidatus Omnitrophota bacterium | reverse complement strand
CCTTAAATCAACTTTCTCCAGTGCTTTTTGGAAAAATTAAAGAATATATCTTGCGTCCAGGGAAAAGAGTGCGCCCGATATTATTCTGTATTGGTTATTTAGGTTTCGCCAAAAAAACACCCTCCGGGCTTTATCGCAGTGCCCTCTCCTTAGAACTACTGCATGATTTTATGCTCGTCCACGACGATATCATCGATAAATCCGCAACGCGCCGCAGCCTTCCTTCGATGCACGTCCTATTCAACAATTATTTAAAAAAAGAAAAGTGCGCTAAATTTAACGGAGAAGACTTAAGCATTGTCATCGGCGACGTGATGTACGCCATGGCTTTGGATGCTTTTTTAAATGTTAAAGAAGATCTCCATCGTAAAGAAAACGCTTTAAGAAAACTAATTTCATCTGCTTTGTATACTGGGAGCGGAGAATTCATCGAATTATTATTGGGAATTAAGCCGCTGGATAAAGTTACCCAAAATGACATTTACAAAATTTACGATTATAAAACTGCAAATTATACTTTTGCTTCCCCTTTAACGATGGGCGCCACTTTAGCGGGCGCAAGAAAAAACCAAATCCATAAACTTTTTCGCTATGGAATGCTTCTAGGACGAGCTTTTCAAATTCAAGATGACATTATCGGAACATTCGGCGCCGAAAAAGAAACCGGAAAATCAAATCTCAGCGATATCAAAGAAGCCAAGAAAACTATTCTTATCTGGTATGCTTTTAAAAAATCACCCCTGAACGATCAGCAAATAATTAAAAAAGTTTTGCGTTCTAAAACCATAAAAAAATCTCAAATTTTAAAAATACGTAAAATTATCATCCAAACCGGCGCGCTAAATTACGCGCAAACTCAAATTAAAAACTTATATTCCCAAGCCCAACGACAAATCTTAGGCTCTAAAATGCATAAAAAACTTCTTAAGACATTGGATAATTTTGCTTTAAAAACTCTTAAAATTTAACTCACTCTCCCGCAGAACAAATATACTTACAACGGCCACTCTGGGTATCTAGCGCTAACTCACTGCCCGGATCAAGCTCCAAAGCCTTAGTTAAATACTGTTGGTATCGCCCAAAATTACCTTGTCCTTTAGCCAGCTGCGCCAAACGTACATAAACATCCGCAAAATTAGGATCAACTTTAAGCGCTTCCTGCAAATACTCTCCTGCCCTGGCTTTATTACCTCCAACAATTCCCGGAGCCAAAAGATAATAACTTCCTAAGCCAAATAAAACCGCCGGAGATCGAGGTTGCAGCCTGTAGGCTTTATCTAAATTTGCTTTTACTGCTAAACCATCAATCGCCTTAGAAAAAATCCCTCCATAATGTGCCAACATTCCTTTAGCGCCGGCATACAACGCATAAGCACGAACAAAATTACTTAAATCCGATTTATCCTGGCCGAGCCGAATAACTTGCGCTGCCAAATGTGCCGCATTAAGAAAATCCATTTGAAAATATTTTATATAAGCTAAGCTGATTAATGCCGGAGAAAACTGCGGATCTTCCCTAATAACATTCTCTAACAATCTTTGCGCTTGGCTAATTTGATGCTTGCGGCGTAAAGACTCTGCCTGGCCCCAACGCGCTTCAGACATTTGCAAATTATTAGCAATAAGATTAGTAAAAATCCGATAAGCATCATCGTCCTTGTGCGCATTAAGATAAACTAACCCTAAAACATATTGCGCTTCGACGGATTGAGGATTCTTGGCCACTCTTCCCTGGGCGGCTTGAAGATCCAAGCCATCGGCCTCTTTATGACTTAATTTCCAATCCCCAGCAAAAACTTTAGAAAAAAATAGTAAAAAGATCAAAACAGCCAAACTAATTTTTTTTAACATTTTTTACCTCATGAAAAATTCCCGAAAGATAATCCTATTTTATTACGCCACACTTATTTTAGCAATAAAATTTACTTAAAAATTAAGAATTGGACTTGGTTTTTAAGTGATTTGATTGTAGAATAATAACTTAGCTAGTTTAAGGCTTCAAAATGAATTCCAAAAAGCTAAGCTGGGGATTAACAATGAAAATTAATTTAGCAAAATCAGCCGGATTTTGTTCCGGAGTCAGAAGAGCGCTTACTCTGGCTTTAAATACTGCGCAAACTAAACACACAGTTTACATGCTCGGTGATATAGTTCATAACGAAATCGTCGTGCGTCAAATCGAAAATGCCGGAATTAAAAAAATCCAACGCTTGAATAAAGGCAAAGGCAAAATACTTCTTATCCGCGCGCACGGTTGTTCAAATAACATTCTTACTAAAGCGAAAAAATTAGGCTATCAAATTGTCGACGCCACTTGTCCGAAGGTAAAAGAAATTCATAAAATTGTTAAAACATTAGAAACTCACGGTAATCAAATTATTGTCATCGGAGATAAATTACACGATGAAGTCCAGGGGATCATTGGGCAACTAAAAAACAAAGCCATTGTTATTGATCAATTAAAAAACATTCCCCTTTTAAAAATTAAATCTATTCGTCACGCCGAAGTCGTAGCTCAGTCTACGCAAAATCTCGATAAAGTTCTTGAAATTTTAACCGTTTTACGCCGTTATATTCCGGAAGTTAAATTTCATAATACTATTTGCACTCCCACCAGAATTAAACAAAATGAAATAAAAACTCTCCCCTTAAATAATGATATCATCCTGGTAATTGGATCAAAAACTAGCGCCAATACCAAACGTATTTATGAAATCTCTAAATCTTTAAACAAAAATACTTACTGGGTAAATGCGGCAAGTGAAATTAAATTAGCTTGGTTTACTAAAGCCTCAAACATTGGCGTCACTGCTGGGGCTTCCACTCCGGAATCGACCATCGCGGAAGTAATTAAAAAACTTCGAGATTTTTCCTCTCGTAATTAAACTTATAGCCCTCTTACTTTTTTCTCCGCTTCCTTCCAATCTTGATCTGAAGTATTCTCTGGCTTTCCTTTACTTTCCCAAATCGCGCGCGCAGTATCCTTAATTTTCTTATCAATCGCGGCTTTATTTTCATCAACAATCCGATTATATAACCAGGCAATCGCGCTTCCGATCGCGAAAGCATAAACAAAAGCACTTAAAGAACTAAAAACAACTCCAAAAACAGTCGGCCGCGCTGAACTTAAATAAACTACCGCTGCCGCTCTGCTTAAAAGGCTGTCCCAATAAAAAAATACACTTAAGGTACCTAAACATAAAGAAAAAGCGCCCGCAACAACACCTAAAGCTGCCCCAAAAGCTTTCACATCTAATTTTGCCATTTTTTTCCTCCCTTTAATTAAAAAACAATCGTTTTATTTTCATGACGAATAATTCGATAATCGAGATAACTGGTTAGTGCATGCGCTAATGCCTGCTGCTCCAAATTTTGGCCCTTTCTCACCAAATCCTGATGATTATCTTTATGGCTCACCGGCTCAACTTCTTGAGCAATAATTGGCCCCTCATCCAATTGATTACTCACAAAATGCGCGGTTGCCCCGATAACTTTAACTCCTTCTTCCAGAGCTCGTCCATAAGGATCCGCGCCTTTAAAAAACGGTAAAAATCCATGATGAATATTAATAATATCCTTATTATATTTTTGTAAAAAATCCGGTGAAAGAACCAGCATATAACGCGCTAAAACTAAAAAATCAGTAGTATTAGCGCAATAAGCCAATAGCTCCGTTTCCCGGCGGTTATCCTTATTAGCCGGAAGATAATAAAATGGCAGGTTATGCTGCGTGACCAATTTCCGGTGCTTCTCAAAATTGCTCAAAACAAAAGGAATTTTTACCTTCAGTTGCCCTGAGCTCCAAAGATATAATAAATCTACCAAACAATGATCTGGTTCCGAAACCAAAATTCCTAAGCGTAAGTTTTGCGCTTTATCATAAAGTTTCCATTCCGCGTTAAAACCTTTACCAATTACAGTAAAATCGGCTAAAAGAGCCTCGGGATCCTGTTCTTGAGCATCAAGAATAAATTCTATTCTAAGAAAGAAATATCCACCTTGCGGATTAGTACTATATTGATCCGCAGTAATAATATTTCCGCCATATTTGAGAATAAAATCCGAAATTTTAGCCACAATTCCCTTTTGATCCTGACACTGAAATAATAAAATGTAAGTGCGCATCATTCCCCCACTAAATTATTCTGTATCCCTATTTTCATAAGGCTCAATTTTTACCACTCCCACCGCGCGGCTAATAATCTTCCCATTTAAACCACTAGCGGCAAAGATCGTCGTCTGAACTAAATTATCGATTTTTACAAAAGTTATCTTGGAAAGAATATTACGTTCTCCTAAACCCTGCAATGTGATATCCGAAACTTCACTAAACCGCAGAGTAATAACAGATTCATTGGCTTTCTTCGGGTTACCATCTTCATCAGTTTTCTTAAAAGCATGAAAACCATAAATATGCATTACAATAAGCGGCCCGCTATGG
>CAIVOB010000120.1 GCA_903907475.1 Candidatus Omnitrophota bacterium | reverse complement strand
GGCGTAAATGTTAAACTTTGGAGCAGAGTTTCAAATTGGAATATTATATTTAACGCTGAGTAAGGAAGGCAAGTGTTTTTTAAAAAAAGCTTTTAATAAATCCCGCCAAGTTAATAAAGTTTTGACCAAACCGATAGTAATAGATGCGGCGAAAATTCTTTATTTTGTCAAAACGCTTAAAGTTTGCGATAAAGTATTTAATCAACAGGCGTCAAATAAATTATGTGCTAGCCTTGGGCGTGATAAATCCGTGATGTACGCTAGATTTGTGGCTTACGGATGGTTTAGTCTTTTGATGTGGGGCAAGATGCTTGAGGCATTTAATCTTGCCTATGATAAAGCAGCGCAAGAGCGTTGTGTCTTGGTGGCTTTTACGCATCGGGAATGGAACGATCTTTTTGATAACCAAGGATATTCATTTCAGGAACTATTCGCGGCTTTTGATTATAAGGCTTTAATACCAAAAGAGCTTGACTTTTTAAGGCAGCTTAAGCACTTGGAGCGTAAACTCGCGCCCCCAGAACTTTTCGCTAAATATTACGAACATTTACAGGGGTTTAGCGTTTGCAGTTTATTTGCGTATACACCGGAGAAGGCGGAAATAGTTTTGGATGAGGTTGCTCCATATGTTGCTTTACTATTTATGTATATCATGGTCAATGAAATCCCTGAAAAATTAAAAATAGTATTAAAACCGGTGGCCAGATGGCTATATATGCTAGATGAATTAGCGGATTTAGAGCACGATAGGCAGATCAATCGGGTAACTTATATGATTATGGCTAAAGAGCCGGAAGAGGTAATGTGGAAACAATTCGAAGTTTGCCGGGAGATTATAAAACAAGCTGCTCCGAATCCGGATAAATTAATTAAATTTATGGAGATGATTACGACGCGAATTATCGATGCGAAAGAACGGGGCACAAATATTGAAAATAGTTTTTTAAATATTGATTAATTTTAACTAAAAAATTGGAGTGTTGGTAATAATGAAAAAAGTTGGGGCAAAAAAATTACTTCCGGAGTTAGCTAAATTATTAAAGCAAAAATTTCCGCGCCAATTAGCGCAGTATAAGGGTGAGTTAAATAAGTTGGCCCGCGATCCTTTGGTTCAAGAGCAATTTTTGGCGCATTTGTCGGAGATTTCAAAGATGATTTCTAATCCGCGTTTTAGGTCGGGTTTTTTTCGTGCTTATCTTAGAATCTATCGGCGCAAAATCAATAAAGATGGGCGGCATGGTTCGATAATTATGGAAATTACCAAGCATTGTAATCAGCAATGTCAGCATTGCTATTCTCGAGCGGAGTTTAAGAAGAACATGAAAGACGCGGTAGTTAAGCGCATAGTGAAATTAGCGCGGAATAATTATAAACATGTTTTTGTTACCGGCGGAGAGCCAACTTTAGACCGGCGTGTTTTGGCGATCGCTAAAAATAATCCGGATATTCTTTTTTTTATGTTTACTAATGGCGGTCCGATTAATCGGTCATATGCTGCTAAACTTTCTGCTTTAGGTAATCTGATACCAGTTTTAAGTGTTGATGGAGGCGCGCAAAAGCGGCATGATTATTTTAAAGGTCAAGGGAGCTATCTTCAAGTACAGCGCGCGATTAAAATTTTAAATGCCGCTCGGATACCCTGGGGATATTTATCCATGGTTACGAATCTTAACGCCCGAGAAGTCCTTAGTAAAAAATTCGTAAAAATTATGAAAAAGAAGGGCGCAATTTTAGCCCGGTATTTGGAGTATATTCCGGTGGGTGCGCAAGCTCTTCCGAAGCTTGTGCCAACGGCTAAAACTTATTATTTAATGGAAAAGAGAAAAGCTCAGATTATTAAAAATTCTGAAATTTATATGCAGGAAACGGCGCAGAAGCGCTGCTCGGGATTAATATTCTTTGATGTTGATGGAAATATAAAATGCTGTCCCTTCTTTCATTATGCTAAGCATAATATTTTAGGAGGAGATATTGAGCGATTGATTAAAGATTCTACTCTTGATTGGTGCCATGCTCAATATCCCGGAGAATGTCCGATTTATGCTGATCCGGAAGGTTTTAAAAAGTATTTGTTAGGTAAACAATGGACTTCGACTGTTTCATTTAATGAAAGAAATTCAATTACTCCGCGATTAGCCAAAGTGATGTCTCGCAACTATCGATCATTTTTAAAAATAAAATCCGCCCGGGGGCTTTAATGAGCAATCTTAACCTTCCGACCCGAGCAACCCCTTGGGGAAGATTTAAAACTATTGGTAACGCATTAAGCGTTCCAGCGAAAGAATCCTTAGTCCAATACGTAGAGTTTAATATTACCGGTAGATGTCAGGCCGGCTGTATTACTTGCCCGGTTCTGCGATCCTATGACGATGAGAAAAAAAATAAAACGGTTAATGATCTTAACGCGGAGTTTAAGCTTTTTCAGCGTTTTTTTAAAAAATTAAAAAAATTGGGGCTGGAGTTTGTGACTCTCTATGGGCGTGAGCCCACACTTTGGGATAAGGAAGCAGAGGAGCCGAATAAATTTCTGAAAAAAATGATTTCTTGGTTAAGTAAAGATTTAAAAGTCAGGGTTTGCCTGGCTACTTCCGGGATTGCTTTAGAAGAATCTGTTTTAAAGGTTTTATTCGACCAAGAGGGCGTGTTATTTATGAAAGATTGGGGGAGCAAAAAATCCGTAGCGCAGCTGATAAAAAATAAAGACGCTTATTTTAAGATTCGGCAAAGCTGGGATTTGGTAAAGAGTCTAAGTAAACGTTATAAGAAAACCAGGGTTATTGCTGAATTTTTATATACCGGCATTAACCGGGGGGATCTTTTATCGTTTTGGAGAAGATGTTTTAAGAACGGATTTGTGCCTTTTGTGGAAGTGCCGGTGATTAAGGGGGGCTGCGTTAAAAATTTTAAGCAACTAAATATTAACCCGGAGCAATATGTTAAGGATATTTATGAACTTTCGCTTTTAAATTTGTCTTTGCGCTCTGGATTAAGTAAAAAGGAAGCCCGGGAATCAAATATTTGGCAGCCGCCTTATGGGAGCGTTTTTCCTGCGGCTTGTGATAAATTGACTTATGGCAGGGGAATATTTTTAGAGCGTAATGGCGCCTTAAGTGTTTGTTGTGGAGTAGACAAGCATTTAGGAAATTTAAATGATAAGAATATTAAGCGTAAACTAGAGCGTAATGTCCTGCTAAAACGTGTTCGCCGGGCGTATAAAAATTTAAAGGGTTTTTGTGGGGTTTGCGATTATAGTAAGAAATTAGAGCTTTGTTATGGCTGTCGCGGTAATGGTTATACTTACGAAAGTGATAGCCAAGGAGTATTTGGCCAAGATCCGATGTGTTTTGGGAGAATTGCTTTAGCGCTTGCAGAAAAAAATAAATTGAGCAGTTTTATGAGCCCGAATCATGTGCAAAAGATATTTACCTATTTTAAAAATTAAACCAATGTTAGAAAAGATGAAGATTTTTGGGTTATATTTTTCATTGTCTAAAGATGGGAGAAAGCTATTTGAGCGTTTGTGGTGGATGTTAAATGACGCGCGGGGCCTGCCGCATTACCGGGAGATGATCGTGAAAATCAATGCCAACCTGAGCGCCGATAAAAAGCGTTGGTTTTCCTGTATTAGAGCCAGTGATGCGGGGTTTAAAGAATTTATTCCCCGTTGGTATAAGAAAGAATGTAAACTTAAAGCGGAGCAATTATACTACCGTTTTTTTAAGATGGCGGCGGTACTTTTATATGAACATACCAGTTTGTTTCTAGCTTATAATATTTTACCTGATCGCAAGGCACAAAGAAGGTGTATTCTTATGGCGTTCTTAAAACGAGTTTATGATGACTTGCTTGATAATGAACATATTGATAAAGAGGTTTTATTTAAGCAGGAGTCGAATCAGAAGTTGTTAGCGAATGCTGATTATAGATTGTTTTTAGATTTAAGAAAAAAAATTAGAGAATTAGCGCCGATTGCGAAGTTTGGGAACTATTACGCCACGCTTAAAGCAGTAAATGATGCTCAAGGTGTTCCGGATGCAAGAGAGAATGTTGAGAAAGCTGTTCCTTATAAGATTAAGAATGGTTTTCTGTTAGATATGTATATTATGATGAATGATTTGCCAATCGATCTTATTCGAGCTTTGGACCTGACCGCAGATTTTTTTGCGGGTTTGGATAATTTTTATGATTACGATGAAGATCTGGCCGATGGTAAAATTAATTATATTAATCAAAGCGCTGACCCTAAAAGGGCTTTGTTAAGAAAATTCGAAGAGACTGCTGAATATTTGCGCCAGTATAGCCCGAACCCGGATGGGTATTTAAAAGGGGTAGGAAGTTTAATGCAAGTTGTATTTTTTACGAAAGAAAAAAAATTAAATAAATTATCTTTGTTTATCTAAGAGGCGTATTTTTGTGAGAATAAAAAAGTCATGAGGATTTGGGATCTTTCGGTTAATAAATTATGCCGCAATCATCTCTTAGGTGAACATCGAGAGTTGCATGCAATTTGGTCTATTCTTACCAAGGGTAAAAAAGGATACGCGCGGCATCCGGAAACTTTACGTTGGAAAGGTAAATTAGCAGCTTTGTATTTAAGGCATCGAATGTTAGTGCAGGAAATGAGGTCTCGAGGATATCAGCATCAGAGCGTTTTAAATCAGAAAGAAGCTCTGGGTAATAAAAAGCAAACCGTGTTTGTGGATTCTCCGAAGCAGCAAATAAAAATTTTAAGCAAAAAGCATTGCGCGTGTAAACTAAAAGATTGAAAAATATGTTTTCAGTGCTATAATCAAGCCTAGATATTGTACTTTAGGGAATCTAGTAGCTGTAAAGGGCAGGATAACTTACCTTTACAGCATTTTTATGACGCAGAAAATGGTGAAATAAGTTGATGCGAGAATTTAAAGATCTCAAAATAGGTGACTTAATAATTAAGCGTCCGATCTTTCAGGGTGGAATGGGAGTGCGGGTGTCGGCCTCTTCATTAGCTTCGGCGGTATCCTATGAAGGCGGGTTAGGGATAATCGCTGCGGTGGGGTTGGGAGAGGAATGTGGTAATGAGCAGCGCGATTATAAAATGCGTTCGCGGGCGGAATTGACAAATATTATCCGCGCGACTAGAAAACTGACGCAGAATCCCTTCGGCGTAAATATTATGTGCGTGCTTACTAACTATGATGAGCTTGTGGAAGCGGCGCAAGCTGAAGCGGTAGATGTTATTATTTCCGGAGCAGGTTTACCGTTGCGCTTGCCGTCTTTAGTTAAAAATAAGCATACCAAGCTTATCCCGATTGTTTCTTCGGCGCGGGCAGCGCAAATTATTTGTAGTACTTGGGCCAGAAGGTATAAGCGCCTGCCGGATGCAATTATTGTAGAAGGGCCGCTTGCCGGCGGACATCTGGGATATAGTATGGCTGAACTTAGTGATGAAAAGAATTTTAATTTGGATAAAATTTTAACTGAAGTATTGGCGGTGGCGCATGCTTTTGAGAATGATTCAACGCGCATACCGGTAATTGCCGCCGGGGGAGTTTTTGACGGTAAAGATATTGCGCGACTAATATCTTTAGGGGCAAGTGGAGTGCAGATGGCTTCGCGTTTTGTTTGTACCCATGAATGCGATGTATCTTTAAAATATAAAGAGGCATATCTTGCCGCTAAAAAAGAGGATATTGTTGTTATTCAAAGCCCGGTAGGTTTGCCGGGAAGGGTAATTTTGAATGAATTTGTAAAGAGGATTTCTCAAGGGGAACGCATGGATTTTGGTTGCGAGTATCAGTGTTTATATACTTGTGATGCGAAAAAAGTTAATTATTGTATTGCTAAAGCGCTGCTCAATGCTTCTCGGGGGGAGATGGATAAAGGGTTTGCGATGTGCGGTAGCAATGCTTATCGTATTAATAAGATCGTTTCGGTTAAAGAGTTAATCTTAGAACTTGTGACGGAGACTGAAGCTTGTTTAAATTTGCCGCGTTTGTAGCCTGCAGTGGAAGTTACCTTTAAATTTTTTAAATAATATTAATATTGACAAAGTAAGATAATTATGTTAATTTTATCTTGGAAGTAATACTTGTAATACAAGTCATACAAGGATAGCGAAGATAAAAGATCGCGCTTATATTTTAAGGAGATAAAAAATGAATAAGCTGCGTAAGTTTTTTGGTAAAGTGCCGGTGGGGACCAAGGGGCAGATTGTTATTCCGCTCGAAGCAAGAAAAGCGATGCAGATTAAACCTGGAGACAGTGTCATGGTTATTTCCGGGCCTCCGCATCATGCCAAGATGATAAGTATCGTGCCGGAGGAGGAGTTTAATAAGTTTTTAAAACTTTTCGAGAATCATCTTAATAGTATGAAAGAAGAGATTTCTAAAAAGAAAGATTAATGAATGGCAATGGTTAAGACGATATTAAATAAATTTAAATTTTATTTTTTGTTGGTTGCTGCTATGTCTATTTTCTTGCAACAGGCAACTGCGGCAGAAGTGCTTTCCTGGCAGGAGTGCCTTAAAGAAGCTGCAAAAAATCAGCCGGATTTAATTGCTGCCAGTCAAGAGGTGAAGCAATCGCAAGCTGCTAAAACAGTTACTGCCAGCACGCTTTTCCCACAGGTCAATGCTAGCGCTAGCGCTTCCACCTCTCAAAGTTCCAGCGCTTCGGGCTCAAGTGCAAAAAGTGATGCTTATGGTTATGGAGTTAACGCCACACAATTATTTTTTAACGGCGCAAAAACAATTAATAATGTTAAGGCTGCTGCTGAAAATATTAATGCTGCGCGACAAAATTTTCGTTTTACTTCAGTGACTGTAAGATTCAGGTTACGGAATGCCTTTATTGATTTATTAAAAGCTCAAGAAGCTTTAAAGATAGCGCATGAAATTTTCGAGATTAGGAGAGAAAATCTGGAACTTATCACTTTGCGTTATGAATCTGGTTTAGAACATAAAGGCGCTTTATTAACTTCGGAAGCGGATTTAGCTTCGGCTAATTATGAAATTTCTCATGCCAAAAGAAGTATTGAGGTTGCGCAAAGGGCTTTGACTAAAGAATTAGGCCGCTTACAATTAATTCCTATAACCGTAAAAGGTGATTTTGAAATTAAAGATCCTGTAATAGATAAACCCGATTTTGAAGCAATTGTTAAAAATAATCCTTCGGTATTGCAGTTAGTAGCGCAAAAAAATGCCGCAAATTTTAATTTGAAATCAGCTTATGGTAATTTTTCTCCCACGCTTTCCGGTTCTGCCGGAGCCAGTAAAACCGGTTCGCATTGGGCGCCGCGGGGAAATGAATGGGACTTGGGGTTAGAATTATCGCTACCGATTTTTGAAGGCGGATTAAGGCTGGCGCAGGTTTCTCAAGCGCAGGCTTTATTAAATCAGTTGAAAGAAAATGAAAGAAGCACTAAGGATGCAGCAATTTTAACTTTAGAAGAAGCTTGGGCAGGACTGCAAGATGCGGTTGAAGGTGTTATGGTAGAGAATAAAGTTTTAGGTGCTAATGAAGAGCGTTCGAAGATTGCTCAGGCGCAATATTCGACCGGGTTTATAAATTTTGATAATTGGATTATCATTGAAAATAATTTGGTTACTGCTAAGAGAGCTTATCTTGATGCGCAAGCAAATGAATTATACGCTCAAGCGAGTTGGATTCAAGCGAAAGGAGAAACTATCGAATATGAATAAAAAAGTTAAATATTATTTTATCGTTCCGGTGGTTTTGTCAGTGGTTATTTTTTTGGCGTTTAAGTTTTGGCCTAAAAATGATTCCGGGGAAGTATGGAAAGAGATTACTCCTATGATTGGTGGAATTGAAACTATAATTTCCACGACGGGTACAATTTTGCCTAAAAATCGTTTGGAGATTAAGCCTCCGGTAAACGGTAGATTAGAGAGTGTTTTGGTAAAAGAGGGCCAGAGTGTTAAAACCGGTGATGTTTTAGCTTGGATGAGTTCTACTGAACGGGCCGCGCTTTTAGATGCTGCCCAGGGGCAGGGAGAAGATAAATTAAAATATTGGCAGGAAACTTATAAGCCGATTGCGTTATTAGCGCCAATTAAAGGAGAGGTCATTGTTGCCACTACTCAGCCGGGCCAAACGGTGACAACGGCTGATGCGGTGATTGTTTTGTCAGACCAATTGATTATCCGCGCCCAGGTTGATGAAACGGATATCGGAAAAATCAAGCTCAAGCAGAAAGCTACCGTGAGCTTGGATGCTTATCAGGATGTTGAAGTAAATGCGGTGGTGGAGCATATTTATTATGAATCTCAAACAGTAAATAATGTTACGATTTATGAAGTAGATTTAATTCCTGAAAAAGTGCTGGATATTTTTCGTTCCGGAATGAATGTGACGATAAATTTTGTCGAACAGAGCAGGGAAAATGCCCTGCTTGTTCCGCTGGAGGCACTGCACAAGGAAGGCGAAGAAAGCTTTGTCATGTTAAAAGATTCGGCGCTTAAGGAAGGAATAAAGCAGAAAGTTAAGGTGGGGATTACCGATGATAAAAATGTGGAGATTCTTTCTGGGATAAGTAAGACTGATGCGGTGATGATTAAAGAAAAAAAATACCTCCTGCCGAAAAGTAGTACCGGCACTAATCCGTTTATGCCGTTTGGAAAAAAGAAAGAAACCAAGAGTAAGTAAAAAAATAAAATATGATCGAATTAAAGAATGTAAATAAAACTTATCTCATGGGGCAGGTGGAGGTCAAGGCTTTGGACGGAGTTTCCCTGAAGATCGCGGCGGGTGAATTTGTCGCGATTATGGGGGCATCCGGGTCGGGAAAATCCACGCTCATGCATATTTTAGGATTATTAGACCGGCCGGATTCTGGTTCTTATTATTTAGGCGATAAAGAAATTAGTAAACTTACTGATGAAAAGTTAGCGATTTTAAGGAATAAGATTGTGGGTTTTATTTTTCAGCAGTTCCATCTTTTACCGAGAATGACGGCATTAGAAAATGCGGAATTGCCTTTAATTTATGCCGGTAAAAGGAACTTAAAAGAAAAGGCACGGCAGGAAATCGAGAAAGTGGGCTTAAAAGAGCGGATGTTTCATCGCCCAAATGAAATGTCCGGAGGCCAGCAGCAGAGAGTGGCGATTGCTCGGGCTTTGGTCAATGATCCGGTGATAATTTTTGCGGATGAGCCGACCGGTAATCTTGATTCAAAAAGTAAAGCGGAAATTATTGCCATCCTGGAAAAATTAAATCAGGAAGGAAAAACCATTGTCGTGGTCACTCATGAGCAGGAGGTGGCATCTCATGCGCGCAGAATAATTCAAATGCGCGATGGTAAAATTATTTCTGATGAGTCGGTAGGAAATGTTTTGGGCCTCGCGCCGGCAGTGACGTTGGGGGAGAATTTCGCCGATACGATTTTATCTCAACCGCATAAAGTTTCCGGTCAAACTAAGTTTTTGGATTATTTACGTCAGGCAGGTTTCGCGATGGTCTCGCATAAATTGCGTTCGTTTTTATCGATTTTGGGAATTTTGATTGGAGTCGCCGCAGTAATTGCGATGTTATCTTTGGGGCAGGGCGCGAAAGAATCAATTGAAAAACAGTTGGTCTCTTTAGGTTCAAATTTGCTTATGATTAGGCCGGGATCGGAGAAATCACATGGCGTGTCTCTAGAGACTGGCGCGGTCACGCGTTTTACATTTCAAGATGTTACGGCGTTTACCAAACTTACTGATTATGTGGCAAAAGTTTGTCCTTCGGTAACTGGGCGGGGGCAGCTGGTTTATGCAAATAAGAATTGGAACACCGAGGTTGAAGGGTCAAGTGTGGATTACGAAGAGGTGCGTGCCGCGGTTCCTACGATTGGGAGATTTTTTTCCGCTCAAGAAGTAAAAATGCGGGAGAAGGTGGCTCTTTTGGGCAGAACGGTAGTTAAGGAATTGTTTGGTGATTCTAATCCGGTGGGCCAAAGCATTAAAATCAATTTGATTAATTTTAAAGTGATTGGTATTCTTCCTGAAAAAGGAGGCAATTCTTTTCATGATCAGGATGATACAGTGGTCATTCCGATTACTACTGCCATGTATCGGGTTTTTGGTAAGCAGTATATTGATAGTATTTTTGTCGAAGTTATTAGCCCGGATCTTTTGGATGAAGCTCAGGATGTACTTTCGAAGACCATTATTAAACAGCACCGCTTGAGTAAAGATAATGAAGATTCATTCCAGATTCGCAATATGGCGGATTTAAAGAAAACGCTTGAGGCCACCACTAAAACGATGTCGCTATTATTGGGGGCAATTGCGGCAATTTCGCTTTTAGTAGGAGGAATCGGTATTATGAATATCATGCTGGTTTCCGTTACGGAGCGCACGCGTGAAATCGGATTACGTAAAGCGATCGGGGCAAACAATAAAGATATTATGGTGCAGTTTTTAATTGAGTCGGTGTTAATGTCACTCATCGGTGGATTATCGGGAGTTTTATTGGGCTGGGGGATTGCTACTTTAATAAATGTTTTTGCCGGTTGGACGGTGGTCGTGTCTTTGACCTCGGTGATTTTGGCGACGGTGTTTTCACTTGTTGTGGGTTTAATATTTGGAGTTTGGCCTGCCAGAAAAGCTTCGCAACTTGATCCGATTGAAGCACTGCGCTACGAATAAAATTTATTCTCCCGCGCGATCTTTTATTTTTTGTACCGTCGGATTGTTTTTAAGCTGCATAAATTTCTCATTATTCATTAATGCTGCGGTATTTCCGGATTTGATGGCGTTAATTATATCCGGGTCTTTAAGTACTTCTTGAAATTGCGGGTCGTTTTGGAGGGACATCACCATACCCATTGTATCTTTGTCTCCTAATAATTTATTACGTAAGGCATCCATTTTTTCAGGAGAGATATCTGTGGATTTAGGTGAGTGGGTTAAATTTTCACTAGAATTGGCAAAGCCAATTTGTTTAATATTTTTTTCGGCGATTTGAAGCGTGCCCATTTCCGGGGAATTAATGGAGTAGGTTCCGTTATTGACTCCGGTGACTTCTCCCATAATTACACTCCCATTATTTAATTCGATTTTACTTACTTTTTGCGCTAGTGCAACAGAAGCAAAAATACTTAAGCCTAAAATTGTAATTAAAATAATTTTTTTCATCGAACCTCCTTAAAGTTATGGATATGAAAGTATATTAGCATCCTTCAATATGCCTGACAATGGAATTTATATTAAAGAGTATCTGCTGCCACAGGCAAAAAAATGGGAAGCTCCTCTGTATCAATCGCCAATTAAAATTTTTCTCGTAAATATACTTGATAAGTAAACAGTTTAGCGTTATAATTGAAATAATCGTTATTACTAATATCCATGAGGGATTTAGTATATAGCAAAAATAGGAGGCAATATGGCATATGAGCCAGGTGGTGGGTTTGGAGGAAGGCCAAGAGAGGTTTTTAAAGCGACTTGTTCTGAATGTAAAAAGGAATGCGAAGTTCCTTTTAAGCCTAGAGAAGACCGTCCGGTATATTGCAAGGATTGTTATTCTAAGCGCAAGGACAGTGGACGTTAAGTGAAAGAAAACTATAGCCTTAATAAAAAAAGAAGAGAAGAGGCGCAAAAGAAGAAGCGGGAAGAAAAAAGACTTAGGCGTTTAAATAAAAATGCTCCGGAGATTGTTGCCCCGGAGGCACTGGAAAATGTCGTCACTCCGGTTGTGGAATAAGTCTAAATATAGCCTGTTTTAAGATGGAAGTTACGCAATTTAAAGCCCTCTGTGACAATTTTATGTTGCAGAGGGTTTTTCTTTGGAGTAGAATAGCCTAAAGGAGTAGAAATGTCTTTACCTCAAGAAATTGTTGCGCAAAGTAATCTTTTAATTGATAAATTTG
>CAIVOB010000119.1 GCA_903907475.1 Candidatus Omnitrophota bacterium | reverse complement strand
TTGAAATTAATCGGATGTTAAAATTAAATTTAGCGGTTAATGATGGCTGGAATTATCATTTTTTATCGGATCGGGTTACTGCCAGTAGGGTCGGGAAAATGAAAATCTGGATCCAAGAGTATACGAGCGAGGATCCGTATAGTATTACGGGGATGTCAGTAGGTTAATTATTTTTTGTTTGTATTTATTATAAATTAAAAATTTATGCGTAGAGCTTTTACAATTTTAGAAATTTTGGTGGCGATAATAATGGTTGGTATTTTGGCGGGTTTGGCTTTACCTCAGTTTTCAATAATAAAGGAACGCGCTTTAGATAAAGAAGCCAAAGCGAATCTTGTTTTAATTAGAGCGGCGCAAAATGTCTATCATTTAGAAAATAATGCTTATTGTGGATCGTGTAGTACCACACTTGATATTAATACTAACCTGAAATTAAATTTTCCGACAACTAGTGGTTCTTGGGTTTATAATGGTACGGTGCTTGGTTATGCGAATCAAGCGAGGGCCACTAAAGATGATGGAAGTCGTTACTGGACGATTAATTATACGGATAATAATGATCCGATTTGTAACGGGACGTGCCTATAAAATATGAATAACAGGGCTTTTACTTTAGTGGAAGTGATTATGGCCTCGATTATTTTTATGTTAGTAATGTTGGGGCTTTTAGGGATTTTTGCCGCCGGGAATATGCATGTCGTGCATTCACGTGAACGCATGACGAGTTCTGAACTAGGTAAATTTTTTGTTGATCCTTTGCAGAATGCCGTGCGTTGGGATACTTGGACCTCGGGAGCCGCGGTAAACCCATTAACTGTTGGAACGACCCCTACTGTGATAAAGAGAGTTAATGAAAGAGATTTCAGTTATTATTATACAATTTCCAATCATCCTAGTGATAGTGAGATCCGCAAGGTGGTAACGACGATTAATTGGAATGAGCCGACTTCTTAAAAATGACGCTTAAAATTAAAAGAGCTTTAACTTTAATGGAATTATTGATTAGCGTGATTGTTATTTCGATCATGGTTTTAAGTTTGTATAATGTTGAGTTATTCAGCCACCAGCGTCTTTTTAATACCGAAAGAAGATCTTCGGTGCAGAATGAACTTTCTTTGGTTTTAGAACATATTAGTAAATACGTTACTCAGGCGACTGGTGATATGTCGCATCCTGCTAGCTGGGTAGATAATAATGGCCTTAATGTGCGAATTGATCGGAATGCTCCTCAAACTCCGGGAAATTTTAATGATGATTGTGTAATGGCATATAAGCTTAATGTTGGTAATCCTAATACATTGAGTTTTTCTGTTATTTCGGGTAATAATTGTCCTCCTCCGGAGCCAAATTTAAGTAACAAGATCATAACTTTTACTCCTACCGTTCATACTTATGGTACTGGTGTTTTTGATAGTAATAGCGTGGGTATTGATTTAACTGGAAGATTTACGTCTGATGCTCCAAGTTTAAAGAATCCAGAAGTTAGCATGCAGACAAAAATTGCCTGTAATAGCACCGCTACAAACTAATCCTCGTTTTTTTTAATTGTTAATCGTGTTAAGTTATGTTAAATTAATACAATAAATTGTTTTTAATTTTTTCTGGGGCTGTAGCTCAGCTGGGAGAGCGCTTCGTTCGCAACGAAGAGGTCAGGAGTTCGATCCTCCTCAGCTCCACCACGTAAAATGATTCACCGAAGGTGAATCATCACGTGGCAAGCCACGAAATATTAATTATTCATGAGAAAATTTGGTATAGTTATTTTTGTTATTTTTATGAGCGGGATTGTTACTGCTCCTGTCTTTTGCCAAAATATCAAAAACCCGGAGTTTGCGGGGCAATTTTATCCTGATTCTAAAACGGAGTTATCGGCGCTCATTGACAGTTTTTTAAATAAAGCGCATCCAGAAGTTGTTCCGGGGGATATTTTTTTACTTATTAGCCCGCACGCCGGATATGGTTATTCTGGCCAAACCGCCGCTTTTGGTTACAAGGAGCTTAAGGGAAAAAAATATAAAACCGTTATTATCTTAGGTGCCAGTCATCATGAAGCTTTTAATGGGGCTGTGGTTTTTACTCAAGGTTCTTTTTTAACAAGTTTAGGGAAATTAGAGGTTGATGAGGATTTTACTAAACAATTAATCCAACCTAATGTGGAACTCATTGCTAATGATAAGGTTTTCAGCGGTGAGCATTCCATCGAAGTGCAATTACCATTTTTAGAGCAAGTTTTGTCGGATTTTAGGATTGTTCCGATTATTGTCGGGGATTGCACGTTGCAGAGCTGCCAAAAGATTGCCGCAACTTTAGCAGCAGTGATTGGGAAACGTCAGGATGTTTTAGTGGTGGTTTCTAGCGATATGTATCACGGTTATTCTTCTCAAGAAGCCAATGCGGTTGATGGTTTGACTTTAAGTTATTTGCAGAAGATGGATGCTCAAGGCTTATATTATTCCCTGCGTGAAGGAAAAAGTCAGCTTTGCGGAGGGTTTGCCGCTGTGGTGGGTTTAATTATTGCTCAAGAATTAGGTTACACGGATTTAAAAATTTTGAATCATACCAATTCGGCAATCGTAACGGGCAAAGAAAACGCTCAGGATTGGACGGTGGGGTATGCAAGTTGCGCGGTTTTTAATCCGCAAGGAGGAAAGCAAATGTTTAATTTAGCACAACAAAAAAAGCTTTTAAAAATCGCGCGCGAGGCAATTGCGGTTTATTTAAAGCAAAATGAAAAGTTAATATTGACTGAGGCGGATCC
>CAIVOB010000118.1 GCA_903907475.1 Candidatus Omnitrophota bacterium | reverse complement strand
TGTTTTCAGGCGTTACTTAAAAATGACGCGCAACTTTTTCTTAAGACAGAGCTTAAAGAACGCAAGGAGTTAAATTTTTCTCCTTATCAGCATATGATTTTACTTAAAATACGCGGGGCGAATGAAGAAAAGGTTCAACAAGCGGCGCAAGCGTTGTTTGGCCAATTAAGTAAGATTAAAACTACAAGCATTAAGATGTTGGCACTTAATCCGGGTCAGCCGGCTAAATTGAGAGGGAATTTTTATTATCAGATATTATTAAGAACAGTAAATGTGAAGCGCGCAAATCAATTCTTAAAATTACATTTAAAAGAAACTCATTTTTCGGGTATAATAGTAAGCATTGATGTTGATCCGGTATAGATAGGAGAACTATGAAAATTGTATTTTTCGGAAGTGCGCATTTTGCGGTACCGGCGCTAGAGGCCTTGATTAAAAGTAAACATGAGCTGGTTTGCGTAGTGACGCAGCCGGATAAACAAAAGGGCAGACATTTACATCTTGCGGGTACGGATGTGAAAAGTGTGGCCGCCGCGGGAAGATTAGAAATCTTCCAGCCGGAAAATATTAAGAGCAAGGAAAGTGTTAAGTTTCTTAAAAGTTTAGGGGCGGATCTTTTTGTGATCGTGGCTTACGGACAGTTGCTTTCGCAAGAACTGTTGGATATTCCTAAGATTATGCCGCTTAATATTCATGCTTCGCTCTTGCCGCGTTATCGCGGAGCAGCTCCGATTAATTGGGCGATTATCAATGGTGATAAAAAGAGTGGAGTTTCGATTATGTTTGTGACGCTAAAAATGGATGCTGGACCGATTATTTTACAAAGTGAAATAAAAATTGCCGAAGATGATACTGCGGTGATTTTAGAAGAAAATTTGCGTCAATCCGGAGCGCGGATTTTACTTGAGGCGCTTAAACTGATTGAAGAAAAAAAATATCGCATGGTGGAACAGGATGAAGACAAAGTTGTTTTCGCTCCTAAAATGAAAAAAGAAGTGGGGCTTATTGATTGGGATGCTGCAGTGGGAAATATCTATAATCAGATTAGGGGAGCGCTGCCTTGGCCGGGTGCATTTACGAGTTATCGGGGGAAGATGCTAAAAATATTTCAGGCCAGTAATGTGACTTTTTTCCCGAATCATAAACCCGTGCCGGGAGAAGTGGTGCGCGCTAATAAGCAGGGAATTACGGTAGCTTGCGGACGAGGTTTTTTGGAGATTAAAGAATTACAGTTGGAAGCCGGAAAGCGGATGTCGGCAGAAAATTTTATCATCGGTCATAAGTTACTGGTAGGTGAGGTTTTAAAAAAATAGTCTCTGTCCCTAATTGTTATAGACAGTCGGAAAAATTGTGTTATAATTTAAATCTATGCCAGAATTAAGGAAAGATCCGATTATTGGTCGTTGGGTGATTATCTCTACTGAGCGGGCGCGTCGTCCGGATCAGTTTGTGGGTAATGCGCGTGTTAAGGATGATGAGAAGGCTTGCCCATTTTGTCCGGGTAAAGAGAGCCAAACTCCTCCGGAGATTTACGCCATCCGGCCGAATAATTCCGGACGCAACAGTCCGGGTTGGGATTTACGCGTTGTTCCGAGCATCTCTCCATTTTTGAAAGTGGAAGGTGATTTGGATCGTCGCGGCCAAGGGATTTATGACGTCATGAGCGGATTGGGGGCGCATGAGGTAGTCATAGAAACTAATCAACATATTGCCAACATGGCAGATTTAAGCGAAGAGCAGATTGCGCTGGTGCTGAATTGTTATTCTGAGCGGATCCTAGATTTAGAGAAAGATACGCGTTTAAAATATGTTTTAGTGTTTAAGAATTACGGTAAGGGTTCAGGTGGCGGCGGGATTAGGCATGCCCGAAGCCAATTAATTGCCACTCCGGTTAATCCTAAAAGAGTTAAAGAAGAGCTTGCCGGCGCGCGGCTTTATTATGAATATCATGAGCGTTGTGTTTTTTGTGATTTGATTAAACAGGAATTAGCGCAAAAAGAACGGATTATTTTAGATTATGACGGATTTGTCGCGGTCAGTCCTTTTGCGGCGCGCTTTCCATTTGAGACTTGGATTCTACCGAAGAAGCATTGCGCCGATTTTACTTGTTTGGATCTGGAGTCGCGCAAGAATCTTGCTCGGGTACTTAAAGCGGTGCTTTTAAAATTAAAGATCGGATTAAACGATCCGGATTATAATTATATTATTCATACCGCGCCTTTTCGTCGTCAAAAGATTGGCTATTGGAAGACGATCGATTTAGATTATCATTGGCATATTGAGATTATGCCCCGCCTGACGAAAGTGGCGGGCTTTGAGTGGGGAACAGGATTTTACATTTGTCCCATTCCTCCGGAAGATACCGCAAAATTTTTAAGAGAGGTACAAATTTAATGGCAGAATTAAGAAGAGATCCGGTCGTTGGGCGCTGGGTGATTGTTGATACGGATCATCCGAATAAGCCGGAAGATTTTAATTATGAGCCGTATATTCCTAAGGGTGGGTTATGCCCTTTTTGTTATGGCAATGAATTTATGACTCCGCCTGAGATTAGTTGTTTTCGCGATCCGAGCACGCAGGCGAATACTCCGGGTTGGCAGGTGCGCGATGTGGCGAATAAATTTCCCGCGCTGCAAATCGAAGGTGAGATTGATCGTCGGGGGATCGGGATTTATGATATGTCTAATGGCATTGGGGCGCATGAAGTTTTAATTGAAAGCCCGTATCATAATAAAGATATTCCGGAGCTCCTGCCGCAGGAGATTGAAAATTACCTTAAGATGTGTTGTGTGCGTTCCGCGGATTTAAAACGCGATAGTCGTTTTAAATATATTATGATTTTTCGTAATTATGGCTCGGCTGCTGGAGCGTCACTAGAGCATCCGCATACGCAGCTCGTAGCACTTCCGATGGTGCCGAAAAATGCCTTGGAAGAGATTCATGGCGCGCGGGATTATTATAATTATCGTGAACGCTGCATCTTTTGCGATATGATTCGCCAGGAGATTCAGGAAAAGGTGAGGATAATTTTAGAAAATAAGTATTTCATTTCTTTTTGTCCTTTTGTTTCCCGGTTTCCTTTTGAAATTATGATTATGCCTAAACAGCATAGCGGATATTTCTTTCAGATTTCGCAAGATGAGCTGGCGGCCTTAGCTCAGATTTTAAAAGAGACGATAAAAAAATTAAAAAAAGTATTTGTAAATTTGTCATATAATTATATAATTCATTCTGCGCCTATTAATGAGGAAAGTGGCGTGGAATATTACCATTGGCATATTGAGATTATGCCTAAGCTGACGCAAGTAGCAGGTTTTGAGTGGGGGACTGGTTTTTACCTCGATCCAACCTCTCCGGAGTTAGCCGCGGAATATTTGAAAGCTGTAAAAGATTAAATATAAAAAAAAGTAAACCCAGTAATAATTATTAATTAATCAGGAGGAAGACATGGCAGTTAAAGTTGGTATCAATGGTTTTGGTCGGATCGGTCGTTTAGTGGCGCGGGCAATTTTAGAAAAAAATAGCAAAGAGATAGAACTGGTGGCGATTAATGATTTAACAGATGCCAAGAGCAACGCTTATCTTTTTAAATATGATTCCGTGCATGGACGTTTTAATGGTGAAGTTAAAGCGACTGCCGATGATGTGATTTCGGTTAATGGAAAAGAGATCAAAGTTTTAAGTAAAAGAGACCCCGCGGAGCTGCCTTGGAAAGATTTGGGCGTTGAGATTGTTGTTGAGTCGACGGGATTATTTACCATAAAAGATGATGGTGTAAATAAAAAGGGTAAAGAAGTGAAGGGCGCAATAAATCATATTACCAAGGGTGGGGCAAAGAAAGTTATTATTTCGGCTCCGGCGGAAGGTGAAGATATTACTATTGTGCTGGGTGTGAATGAGAAAAAGTATGATCCGAAAAATCATCATGTTATTTCTAATGCCTCCTGCACGACAAACTGTTTGGCTCCGGTAGCCAAGATTATGCAGGATAATTGGGGAATTGTTAAGGGGTTAATGACCACGATTCACTCTTATACTAATGATCAAAAGTTACAGGATATGGTGCATTCGGATTTGCGTCGCGCTCGAGCGGCGGCGGTTTCGATGATTCCAACCTCAACTGGCGCGGCGAAAGCAATTTCGCTGGTTATCCCGGAATTAAAGGGTAAACTTGATGGATTTGCGATTCGCGTTCCGACACCGAATGTTTCGGTGGTGGATTTAACGGTTCTATTGTCAAAGAAAGCAACCGTAGAAGAGTTAAATGCTGCTTTTAAAGCGGGAGCGGAAGGCGCATTAAAAGGAATCCTTGGATATACGGAAGATCCCGTGGTTTCAATTGATTTTAATCATTGCGCTTTGAGTTCGATTGTCGATGCCAAGATTACTAAAGTAATTCAGGATGATTTTGTGAAAGTGTTGGCTTGGTATGATAATGAGTGGGGTTATTCTAATCGCGTCGTGGATTTGTGCGAGTATATTGTGAGGAAAGGGCTATAACAAATGGCAAAACTGACTTTAAAGGATCTTGAGCTAAAAGATAAGGTGGTTTTGGTGCGGGCGGATTTTAATGTCCCCCAGGACGCGAGTTTGAATATCACCGATGATACGCGGATTCAAGCCACGTTGCCAACTTTAAAATATATTTTAGATCAAGGTGCTAAAAAGTTAGTTTTAATGAGCCATTTGGGCCGGCCCGATGGGAAAGTGGTAGCCAAATATAGCCTTCAGCCGGTAGCTTTACGTTTAAGCCAGCTTTTAGGACAGAAGGTTTTATTTTTAAATGATTGTGTCGGGGCGAATCTTAAAGCAGAAATTATGCAAGCCAAAGAAAAAGTAATTTTACTTGAAAATTTACGTTTTCACGCTGAAGAAGAGGCTAACGATGTTAATTTTTCTAAACAATTAGCGTCGCTGGCAGATGTATTTGTGAACGATGCTTTTGGTACGGCGCATCGGGCGCATGCTTCTACTGAAGGAGTGACGCATTTTTTAAAATCCGCCGCGGGATTTTTACTGGAGAAAGAGATTAAATATTTGGGGAACGCGGTGAGTAATCCGGCGCAGCCGTTTATGGTAATTTTAGGCGGATCCAAAGTTTCGGATAAAATCGGAGTGATTGAAAATCTTCTTCCGAAGTGCGACGCGATTATCGTGGGCGGTGGGATGGCGTATACTTTTTTAAAGGCGCAAGGTAAACAGATTGGCAACTCGAAGTTGGAAAAAGATAAATTAGATTTAGCGAAAACAATTTTAGGGCAAGCACAAGCTTTAAAGAAAGAAATTTTGTTACCGATTGATAATG
>CAIVOB010000117.1 GCA_903907475.1 Candidatus Omnitrophota bacterium | reverse complement strand
CGTTGTTCCGTAGATCATCGACAAACCATAAAGCAGGATTCCGGAAGATAAGGCCGATGTGAAGATCAGCTTTACCCCGGCTTCAGCAGATTTTTCTTTAAAGCGATCCCATGCGGCAAGTGCAGCAAGGGGAATGGTAGCAAGTTCGGTCTCTATCTGATGTGGGCGTTAGGATATTTGCAGGGAAGTTCTCTTCAGTACGAGAGGACCTAGAGAAACGAACCTATGGTTTTCCGGTTGTCCTGTCAAGGGCAAAGGCCGGGTAGCTATGTTCGGAAGGGATAAGCGCTGAAAGCATCTAAGTGCCAAGCCCCTCCCAAGAATAAATATCCCTGAGTCGCAAGACTCTGAAGGCTGGTCGTAGACTACGACCTTAATAGGCGCAAAGTGTAAGACTCGTAAGAGTTTGAGCTAATGCGTACTAATGAGCCAATCGGCTTGTCCTTAATTTTTTTCTTACTTGGGTTATTTGGACGAGTAGTTTTTGCCTATATTTAATTTATTAAATCTGTATGTGGTTGTTGATGTTTTTGAAATAAGAAATAAAGATCCTCAACTCAAACCTATACCAAAATTCTTTAGGTATCGTTGAGGATCCAAATTTTTTGATTTCTAAAAAATTTGGAGTGTCTTTACCGAGGGGGAAACACCCGTTCCCATTCCGAATACGGCCGTTAAGCCCCTCAGGGTCGATGGTAGTGTAGTCGTAAGGCTATGTGAGAGTAGATCGATGCTCCTTTAAATGAAATAAAAAAGCCACTATGGTTAAAACTGTAGTGGCTTTTTTATTTCATCCTTGGCGATACAATAAATCTTTGTATAGGTTTGAGCCAAGGAACTACCTTATTAATTCTGTCCTCAAATATATATGGATGCTCAATCCTTATAACAAGGCCTATGCGCGGAGTCATTCCGAATAGATGCTGACACAAGTCTTTATTTTATTGAGCGAATCGCGACTGAGAGTAGATCGATGCTCCCAAATAATGTTTAATCTTTTGGTGTCGCGGGTCTTGTCTTGGGTATTTTCTTGCGCTGGCGCGCTACGAAAACACTCAAGCCACCTGTGAATCCTGCTCGATCACGCTTCGTCAGTTCACCTCAGCAAATCCCAGACACTTTCTATAGTAATCGGGAAACTGTCTCACCTTTAAGATAGACAGTGTCCCCTAATATTGTAGGGACTGTGTCTAGCACAAGAGAGGTACAGTTTCCTGATTAGTTTGGAAAGTGTCGCTGTTTCTGTTTATGAGTAATTTAATCTCAAGCTTTAAAATAGCTTGGGATTTTTGGTTTATGGGGATATAATTGTTATGACTATGGATAATAAAATTGAGCGGGATTTAGGAAAGCAGCCGATTGGTAGAATTATAATTGAGCTTGGGCTAAAGCCTAATGATTTGGTCTCTAACTCGACCGATCAGATTACGCACAAAATGGTGGGCCGCGCGGTGAAGGGTAGGCGCTTGAACCTAAAAATTCAATATCGCATACTTAATGCTTTGAATAAAGTTTCCGGTAAACAATTTACGCTGAAGGATCTTTTTAATTATTAAATGACCGAGAATATTAATCAAGAAATAGCTTATACCGAAAAACAACTCGCACAGGAAAAGGAGTACGAGTCTAAGTGTAAGAGGTGCGGGTCTTGTTGTGGAGCTTTCGGTGGAGATCCTTGTAACCGTCTGGTTAAGGAAGAAGATGGTAAATATTCTTGTAGCGTTTATGAAACTCGGATTGGAAAGCAATATACAATTTCTGGCAAGGAGTTTTATTGCGTTTTGATTCGTTATTTGCGTCCGCAGTTGCCTTATCCGAATTGTGCTTATTATAGGAAGTCGTAATTGATTGTAAGCGTGGTGACAGTGGTGTGGTTCGTGAATATTGGAGACACCTTGCGCTAATAGGAATTGCGCAAGTGTTTCCCCGTGGAAAAATATATTAATTATTACTGGACAAAACCGGGATTTATGTTATACTTCAAACAGTAGTGAATAAAGGATTAGAAGTTTGTAGGCCGCGAGGTTTAGAAAACTTAACCTTCGCGGTTTTTTTGTCCCGGCGTTTCTTACGCCGGGATTACGCCGAGATTGGTATTCTTGGGCTCACGCCCAAGTTGGTGGCTGCATTTCTGTCATTATTTGCTAAAATTTTAGAGGAGAGGGGGAGTAAATAATGGCAAAAGGAAAAGTAAAGTGGTTTTCAGACCAGAAAGGTTTTGGGTTTATTACGCCTGAATCCGGAAGCGATGTATTCGTTCATCACAGCGCAATCCAGGGTGAGGGTTATAAATCATTAGCTGAGGGTCAAGAAGTCGAGTTCAATATCGAAAAAGGACCTAAAGGTGAGCAGGCTACTAATGTAGTCAAGCTTTAATACTGGTGAAAATAGCCTGGCTTCTGATTTAGAAGTCAGGCTATTTTTTTTGATAAAATTTAATGTATTTATTTAAAATTTGAGGTATAATTTCTAGTCATGAAAAATAAAACTCTAAAAATTGAGAAAGTGGATCATATTGATTGCGACCGTTGCCATAAATCGGCGGATTGTTGCCGTTTTGGCGCCTGGATAGATCTCGAGGAAGCCAAGAAAATAATTCTGGCGGGGATTAAAGGTGATTTTTTTCACTTGGAACAGGACCATGAATTTCCTTCGGGGTTTAAGGTTGGCACGAGCATTGAAGACGAGCAGTGTGTTTTTCAGGATCCAGATGGCTTATGCCGGGTGCATAAGGTTGATTACGCGCTGAAGCCGGTAACTTGTAAAGAGTTCCCTTATGAGAATGGTAAAATTGCTCCGATTGCGGATGTTTTATGTGTCATGCATCGCGCTAAACTTCAGAAGGATAAAAAAGGAAAGAAAAAATGAGCGAAAATAATTCCGATAAACCAAAATGGTATTTTCAAACCTGGTCTTTAGTCGTTTCTTTCCTTTGCGTGGGTCCGTTTATGTTGCCGTTGGTATGGACCAATCCTCGTTTTAGTAAAAATGTAAAAATCGTAATTAGTATCGCAGTTTTATTTTTCACTTACTTGGTGAGTATGTTATTTTTTAAATCGCTTACGAGCATTAATTCTTATTATCAACTGCTTAATACTCAGTAATAAATCCTAAAAAATGCAATATACGCAAGGCACAATCGGCAGGGTATTTCTTTTAAAGTTTGAGAATAACGATGTTTTAATTGAGCGTTTAAGTAGCTTTGCTAAAAAAGAACGGATTAAAGCTGCGACGATGATTTTTATCGGGGCTTTGAGAAAAGGTGATTTAGTTACGGGCCCTCAGAAACCGGTTATTCCGCCCAGCCCTAATAAAAAAAGTTTTAAAGATGGTTGGGAAGTAATGGGGTTAGGCACGATCTTTACCAATTCTTTAGGGCCACAGATCCATATTCACACGAGTATGGGAAAAAAGGATAAAGTGCTTACCGGGTGCCTTCGTGGTAAGTCTAAAGTATTTTTAGTAATTGAAGCGGTAGTTTTAGAGTTAAAAGGTATTAAAGCCAACAAAGCGCTTGACCCAAAAACCGGATTGAATCTGCTGCAGATTTTTTAGCCTGCCAAATTTTTAAAATCGTGTTATAATACTCGCAAAAGGAGAGTGGACATGGATTTTAATGCTTTAAGAAATGATATGAAGCGTTTTAATTTCGAAGCTTTGCGCACTGATTGCGATAATTTCTTTGAAGGTGTGATTGTGCAAAAAGAGCTGGAGAAACTCAACCTTTCGCTTAAGAGTATGATGGGCGAGCCGGTTTATCCTTCAAAAAGCAGATTACCGTATAAGTTACAAACGGCGGTAGATGGTTTTGGCGGAGTAATGCCCGGCCAGACTTTATATTTTAAAGATTCAGGTAACGACAGTGTTCTTGCTCTTCTTTGGCCTTGGAAAGACGGACAGCGTACCACAATTAAAATCATTCAACAGTAAGTTTATGCCTACCAGCTTTTTCAGCAAATTTAAACCATTTATTTTTGTTATTCTAATAATTATCCTGGGATTTACGATTTACTTTAATTCTCTGGGGGGGAGTTTTATCTGGGATGATGCTGGGTTGATTCAAGGTAATGCCTATCTAAAAGATTGGTCTAATTTTCCTCAGATTTTTACTAAAAATATCTGGGCTGGTATTGGAGAAGGTTCAAGTATTTGGCGTCCGCTACAGATGATGACATATTTTGTGGATTATTCTTTGTGGAAATTAGATCCTTGGGGGTATCATTTGACTAATATTCTACTGCATCTTTTGGCCGCCTTAGCGTTGTATTGGTTTGTAAGTATACTTTTTAATAATCGCATTCTGGCTTTGTTCTCCAGTTTACTGTTTATTGCGCATCCAGTCCATGTGGAGGCAGTTTCTTATATATCTGGCCGTGCAGATTCTTTGGTCACAATATTCGTGCTTGTTGCTTTTATATTTTATTTAAAGTTTTTGCATACCAGAAGAATAACTTTTTGGATTGTAATGTCACTAAGTTTTATATTGGCACTTTTCACTCGTGAGAATG
>CAIVOB010000116.1 GCA_903907475.1 Candidatus Omnitrophota bacterium | reverse complement strand
TATTTATTGCAAGTTGCGATAATCTCCTCATCGGCAATGGAACCCCCAGGCTGGATAATCGCTTTGGCTCCAGCTTTATGCGCCCAAATAATGGCATCGGCTTTGGGGAAAAAAGCATCCGAAGCCAAACAAGAATTTCTACTCAAAATACCGGACTTACTCTTAGCTAACATCACGGAGTCTACCCGCGACATCTGTCCGGCGCCAATCCCGACAGTTTTAGTGCCCGCAGTAAGAATAATCGCATTTGATTTAGTGTGTTTGGCAACCTTCCAACCAAAAATTAAGCTTTTCATTTGCGCCGCGGTAGGTTTCTTTTTCGTCACGACTTTTAATTTACTCAGATCCAAAGTGATTAAATTTTTACTTTGCAAAAGCATTCCGCCGCTGACCCGCTTAAACTCCGGTTCAGAAATTTTTTCTTGCTTGGCTAACTTTAGCAAACGTAAATTCTTTTTCTCCGCGAACATTGCTAACGCCGTCAAATCAAAATCCGGAGCAATAATGCACTCTAAAAACCCGCTTTTTATTAACGCTTTAGCAGTCGGTAAATCTAATTTACGATTTAAAGCCACAATCCCACCAAAGGCCGAGAGCTTATCCGTCTTCCAAGCGTTTAAATAAGCCTTTTCCAATGTTTTATCTTCCGCGGCCCCACAAGGATTATTATGTTTCACAATTACCGCCGCCGGATTTTCAAACTCCCAAACCAGCTCCCAAGCAGCGTTAAGATCCAATAAATTATTAAATGAAAGTTCTTTACCTTGTAATTGTTTTAAATTAATTAATCCGGCAGATTTATTTTTTTCTTGATAAAATGCTCCTTTTTGCTGCGGATTTTCTCCATAACGCAATGCTTGTAGTTTCGAAAAAGAAAAATTTATTTCCTGAGGAAATTCAGAAATTTGATCACTTTTAAAATAAGCGCTTAAGTAATTATAAATCGCCGCGTCATAGCTGCTGGTATGATTAAAAACTTCCGTTCCTAACTGCGCTAAAAACTCTTTATCTAAAGACCCATGATTTTTCTTTAATTCCGAAATTACCCGAGCATAACGATCAGGATTACAAATTACCGCCACCGCGGAAAAATTTTTCGCCGCCGAACGCAACATTGCCGGTCCGCCAATATCAATATTTTCAATTACTTCCATAATATCCACTCCCGGCTTTTGAATCGTCGCCGCAAAGGGGTACAAATTGACAACCACCATATCGATCAGCCCGATATTTTGCGCCGCTAGGCTTTGTAAATGCGCCTGATTCTCTCTTAGCGCCAAGAGCCCAGCGTGAATCTTAGGATGCAATGTTTTTACCCGGCCGTCGAGCATCTCAGGAAACCCGGTATAATCGGCAACTTCCACCACCGGAATATTATTCTCCCGTAAAAGTTTTGCCGTGCCACCAGTAGAAATAATCTCCACCCCAAAATCCTTAAGCGCTCGGGCGAATTCCACGATTCCAGTTTTATCGGAAAGGCTAATTAATGCGCGTTTAATTTTAAGCATTCTTAATTTTAAAATTTTTATTTATTAAACCTAAAATTTGTTAAATCTCCGTCTTGAATCAAATAATCTTTTTGCTCTAAACGCATTTTTCCGGCTTGTTTGGCCTGCGTTTCTC
>CAIVOB010000115.1 GCA_903907475.1 Candidatus Omnitrophota bacterium | reverse complement strand
TCATTAACTACTAATAAAGATTTGGAATCAGAATAACGTTTTAAAATTTCTCCGGGAATCTGGCCATTGTTAACAACACAATAGTCTAAAATGCCAATCGCGCTATGTTTAACTAAAGCGTTCAAGTGATCAGAAGCGCTATAACCATCAGTTTCCCCCAACTGCGTCATAACATTACAAACATAAACCTTGATCGCTTCAGAATTGGCAATTTCTTGAGTGATCTCTTTTATTAAAAGATTCGGAATAATACTCGTATATAAAGAACCCGGGCCTAAAACGATAATTTGCGCTTCGCGGATCGCCCTTAAAGCATCCGGAGTCGCTAAAGGGTGTTGTGGAAGAAGCGAAACTTCACTAATCGCTTTAAGCGCTTTGGGAATTCTTTCTTCTCCGGAAACGATTGAACCATCCTTATAACGCGCCACCAAGGCAACGTCTTCTAATGTCGAAGGAATAACTTGGCCCCGCAAAGCTAAAACTTTACTCGTTTCCTTAATCGCCTTTTCAAAATCACCGGTTAAGCGTGTCATAACCGTTAAAAAAAGATTACCAAAAGAATGCCCGGAAAATTCTGAATTCTCATCGAAACGAAACTGAAAAAGATCGCGCATCAAAGTCGGAGCATCAGCCAAAGCAACCAAACAGTTGCGAATATCACCGGGAGGCAGAACATCAAACTGCTGCCTTAATCTCCCCGATGAGCCACCGTCATCAGCAACCGTGACCACCGCGGAAATATTTGAAGTGTAACTTTTTAAACCACTTAAAAGAGCGGATAATCCGGTGCCCCCTCCCACAGCAACAATCCGCGGACCACGGCTAAGCTGTTTCTTTTGGTATAGAATATCCACCAATTCCGTGCCCCGGGATGCCGGCATAAATACCGCGATAAAAGAACGCATCATGCGCTTAATGCCGAGAATCAAGATAATAATTCCTGAAATAACAACCGAGGCATCCAAAAACTGAATTAACCAGAATTCTTCATTACGTAAATTCGCGGTACCTAAAATTAAAAGCAGCACTCCAAAAGCACTTAAACCCACCCAGCGCTTAATGCCAATGCCCGGATAAAACCACTTTAAAATACCGGTAGAAATTGCTTTCATTTTATAATTTATTCAGTAAATTAATTAAAAATCGAAGGTTTAAATCTTTTTTTCATCTTCCTGCGTGATAATCTTAATCACAGATTTTTCATCTATGCAGGTGCGCAAAATATCGCGAAAATATTTATCTTTTAAAAGTCGCGATATGCGAGCCAAAGCTTTAAGATGCGGGCCGGCGGAATCCTGCGGAGCAACCAAAAGAAAGAAAATATAGGCTAATTCTCCATCAAGAGAATCGAAATCAACTCCTTTTTTAGAAAGGCCGAAAGCCGCCACTAACTTTTCCACGCAATCACTTTTAGCATGCGGAATCGCGATTCCTTGTCCAATGGCGGTAGAACCAAGCGCTTCTCTGGCCATCAGTGCGTCAATAAGTTTATTGCGATTGCGTTTCTCAACGTCTCCGGCGCTAATTAATTGATCCACCATTTCTTTGATCACGTCTTCTTTGCGGGTAGATTTTATATCGACAAGAATGGCTTGTTTGGAAAGAAAATCCATTATCTGCATTTGTTCTCCTTTTTAAATAATAAATTTATAAAAAAAAGCGGGAGACGGGATTCGAACCCGCGACATCAACCTTGGCAAGGTTGCGCTCTAGCCAGCTGAGCTACTCCCGCAAACTAGCGCTTGATGCTTTAGCACTTAGCTAAAAATCTAAACCTTTTAAAAAACATTGGGCGGAAGAGGATTTGAACCTCCAAGGGTTACCCCAGTAGCTCCTAAGGCTACCGTGTCTGCCAGTTGCACCATCCGCCCTTATTATCTCTCCTTCACCCTAACAACTAAAAACCAACAACTAAAAACTAACAACTAACAACTGAATTTATTGAGCCTCCCGCGACTCGAACGCGGCACAACCACATTAAAAGTGTGGTGCTCTACCGGATGAGCTAGAGGCCCAAACTTGAGAACAACCAGTTTCTATTTAGCGAAATCTCGTCGAGTGTGTTCAAATTATCATAGATAATTTTAACACATGTTATGAAACGAGACTTAGAATTCTAGTA
>CAIVOB010000114.1 GCA_903907475.1 Candidatus Omnitrophota bacterium | reverse complement strand
CTTAACTCTAATATCTTGAGCTAAAATAATTGCTTCTGCTACTTCACGCATCGACTTACGGATATTCATACTTTGTTTCTGAATTAAAGTATAGGCCTGAGAAGAAGTAATATTAGCTTCTTGAGAAAGAATATCTTTTGCGCGTTCCACAAGCTTGCGAGTCGTCAAAGCTTCTTCCGCCGAACGTGCTCGTAGATCCAACTCCGCATTTTCAATCGCCAGTGCCGCTTGATTGGCCAAAGCCGTTAAAAGGCTTATTTCATGTTGAGAAAATTTATGTTTTTTAGAAGTATAACAGTTAAGCACCCCGATCACTCTTCCCTTAACTGCCAAAGGTATGCAAGCTAAAGAATGTAACCCTTCTTTCTTAGCCACATCTTGATTTAAATAACGCGCGTCTCCTTTAAGATCCAAAACACAGATCACTTTATTTTGTTGCGCTGCCATTCCCGCGATTCCTTCGCCCAAAGGAATATTCGGCTTTTTGTTATAAGCTTCAGATATTGACTGCGTCGCTTTAACCACTAAAACTTTTTTTTCCGGATCAAGCAACATTAAAGAACAAATTTTTGAATTCATAATTTCCGCCGTAACCTGAACCACCAAACGCAATAACTCCTCAAGATACAAACCGGAAGTAATCAAATTCGCAACTTTAGAAATTGCTTCAATTTGCTTAACATAAATCACAAAACTATCTTTTTTCTTAAGCGCCATTATTGCCTCTTTGCGACGAATCTTTGGATTCTTTTTAATGCTTCCTTTAAATTATCCATGCTCGAAGCGTAAGAAATTCGAATATACCCCTCAGCACAAGCACCAAAAGCCGTGCCCGGAACCACCGCGACTTTTTCCTCAGCTAATAATTTTTGCGAAAACTCTAAAGAAGATAAGCCCGTACTCTGAATAGAAGGAAAAACATAAAAAGCCCCTTGTGGCCGTAAGCATTTTAAACCTAAAGCATTAAGCTCCGAAGTTACGAACTGACGTCGACGATTATATTCACGCTTCATCTCCTCCACCGATCTTTTCCCACTCACCAAAGCCTCGGCGGCTGCCATTTGACTGGTAATCGGAACGCACATGATCGTATATTGATGAATTTTAGTCATCGCCGCGATGATCTCTTGCGGCCCGCAAGCAAAACCCACCCGCCAACCCGTCATCGCATAAGCTTTCGAGAATCCATTAAAATAAACCGTATTTTGCCGAGCTTTAGGCAAAGTCGGGAAAGCAATATGTTCAAAATCATAAGTTAAATCGCCATAAACCTCATCGCTAATACAAAGAACTTTATGTTTAAGTAAAACTTTATTCAGCGCTTCTAATTCCTTATGGCAATAAGAAACTCCCGTGGGATTAGTCGGATAATTTAAAATAATCGCTTTAGTTTTCCGATCGATATACTGCTCTAAAACCTGGGGCGTAAGTTTAAAACCGTTTTTAGAAGTATCAATATAAACCGGGATTCCTCCGGCCAGCTCCGTAACCGGGCCGTAAGAAACATAACTCGGTTGAGGAACAAGAATCTTATCGCCCGGATTAATTAGTGCCCGCAAAATAAGGTCTAAACCTTCGCTCACCCCCACAGTAATAAGAATCTCTTCGTCAGGGCAATAATCGAGCCCAAATTTATGCTTTAAAAAACGGCTAATGCCTAAACGTAATTTATAAAGCCCCTTGTTGGAAGTATAGCTGGTAAACCCTTGTTCTAAAGAAAAGATTCCCGCCTCCCGGATCTGCCAAGGAGTGACAAAATCCGGCTCTCCCACACCCAGTGATATCACATCCTTCATCCCAAGCACTAAATCAAAAAATGCCCGGATTCCTGAAGGCTGCATCTGCTCAACTTTTTTAGAAATTATATTCTTCATCATTAATTATCGTATTCTTAAGTTCAAACTTTTGCCAATCCG
>CAIVOB010000113.1 GCA_903907475.1 Candidatus Omnitrophota bacterium | reverse complement strand
CGGAGGACACTTCACTTAGCGAAAGTCATCCGGGAGTGAGTCGTAAGCCGCCGCACACGGCGAAAAACTTCGCACGCAAAACAATATCCGAAGGACAAAATATCTTCACAAGTTGTTTTGACATAGCAGTCTAGGTATATTTTTTCTTGCATTTTACCTAACCAGTGTTATATTAAAGGTTAAGAATTAAAAAGAAATCATAAAAGGAGGCAAAATGAATCGCAAAGGTGCAATTTTACTACCGGTGCTGATTAGCTTAGTTTTTGTTTTTTTGGGCTTGAGCGCGGGAGCAGCTTATTTATATCAAAGAGAACATGCGCAAAATATTATACTCCAATCCCAAATTGATGATTTGAACGCGCGTCAGCGTTTGACGGAAGATAAATTAGATTCCGCTAAAAAATTAGCCGCCGATGTGCAACTTAAATTACAGGAAGCCAAAGCTCAGATTGATACTTTAACGACGACATTAAATCAAGAGAAGACGTCTAATACGGATCTCTCGAATAAATTGGAACAATTAAATGCGGACTTAGAGCAGCAAAAGAGTTCGCGGCAAGAATTGGAAAATTCGCTTAAGCTTTCTCAGGATGAAGGGAAAAAAGTTCAAGAACAGCTTAAGACAATTATCCAGCAGAAAACAGATTTAGAAACGAAACTTAAAGATTTGGAAGCCAGCTCTAATGGCGTGGAGTTAGGTAAAGTTGTCGTTAATAATGATTTCCCAGTCGTGGATACTACTCTCAAAGGTAAAGCTAAAAAAGCTGCCGAAATTAATGATGCCAAAGAGAGAGCTAACGCCCGAGTATTAAATTTGAAAAATAATGATCAGAAAGAATTAGCTTCTTCGGCGAAAGCGCTCAACGGTAAAATAATGGTCGTGAATAAAGAATTTAATTTTGTCGTAATTAATCTAGGCAGTAAAGATGGCGTGAGCCTGGGTGATGAATTTATTGTTTCCCGAGCGGGTAAAGCGATCGGAGAAATTAAAATTGAGAAGGTGCATGATGCCATGTCGGCAGCGGGATTTGCTCCGGAATTAAACAGTGTTTTTAAAGAAAATGATCTTATAACTCAAAAGGCAAAATGAAGCCTTGGGTTGTAAAGGATAAATTTATTCCTCGCGGCCGGATTAATTTTCCCGGCGATAAATCGATTGCCCACCGGGCGCTTATCTTAAGCGCCTTAAGTAAGGGAAAAAGCATTATTAACAATTTCCCTCTCCATGATGATTCCTTAGCCACTCTTTATGCCCTGGAAACTTTAGGCGTTAAAATTCAAAGATCAGGGCAACAACTTTTAATTTGGGGTAGAGGCGGATTAGGATTAAAGAGGCCTAAAAAATCAATTTTTGTTAATAATTCCGGAACGACTTTGCGTTTGTTGTGCGGTTTACTTTCCGGTCAAAATTTTAAAAGCAAGCTGACAGTAGGTAAATATCTCAAGCAGCGCCCGATGGCGAGGGTCAATATTCCTTTACGTTTAATGGGCGCTAAGATTAGCGCTAAAAAAATTGGGAGGCAAGAATACCCCCCGCTTAATATTTGCGGTCAGAAACTTCACGGTATTTCTTATTTTTCTCCCGTGGCTTCTGCTCAGGTAAAGGGCGCGATTTTACTTGCCGGATTAAGTGCTCGAGGTAAAACTGAAGTGCGCGAATTGCTTTTAACTCGTGATCATACCGAGCGGATGTTAAAAGTTTTCGGGGCAAATCTTAGCGTGAAGAAAAATAAAATTACCCTTACTCCGGGCCGGGAATTAATTAGCCCGGGGAAAATTTATATTCCGGGTGATATTTCTTCCGCGGCGTTTTTTATGGTCCTGACAACGATTATTCCGGGGTCTAGGATTATTATGCAAAAGGTGAGTTTAAATCCTGGCCGCTTGGGAATTATTAAGCTGCTTAAGAGAATGGGAGCGGATATAAAAATTGAAATTATTCGCGCTCAAAGTTTAAAAAATTTCGAACCTTTGGGTAATCTGATTGTAAAGAGTAGCAAACTTAAAGGGGTAAATGTTTCTAAAGGCGAAATTCCTTTTGTGATTGATGAGCTTCCGATTCTTATGGTTGCCGCATGTTTCGCTAAAGGCCGCACGACTATTCACGGAGCCAATGAATTAAGGGTTAAAGAAACTGACCGTATTAATTCGATGGTTAGTAATTTAAAGTCGATGCAAGCACAGATTCAGGTGCATAAAATCTCCGGGCAAGAAAATATTGTTATTCAGGGTCAAGGCTGGCTTTGTGGAGCAAAGCTTAAAAGTTGCGGCGATCATCGCACAGCGATGAGCATGATTGTGGCAGCTTTGGCCGCAAGGGGTGAGTCTGAGCTGGATGATGTTAATTGTATTAATAAATCATTTCCCGGGTTTTTGGATACTTTAGGCGGCTTGCGTAAGCAATAAGGGGTGAGATTTTTACGCAATAATGTATTTGACATAGAGTTAAATCTCTGTTAGAATTCCAGAACAGTTCAATCTTAGGAGAAAATATGGCTAAAATATTTCAACAGCTTAAAAGGATCGTCAATTACGCTTTAGGACTTTTTTCTAATGACATGGGTATAGATTTGGGTACGGCGACTACCCTGGTATTTGTCAAAGGAGAGGGCGTCGTTCTTTGTGAGCCTTCTGTCGTGGCGATTGAGAGGGGTACCTCGCATGTTTTAGCGGTTGGGGAAGAAGCCAAGCGCATGCTTGGCCGGACTCCGGGTAATATTATTGCTATCCGGCCGATGAAAGACGGAGTAATTTCAGATTTTGAAATTACGGAGGCGATGTTGCGTTATTTTATTAAAAAGGTGCATCATCGCCGAGTTTTGGTACGCCCGAGAATCGTGATTGCTATCCCTTCCGGAATTACAGAAGTTGAGAAGCGCGCGGTTAAAGATTCCGCTGAGCGGGCCGGAGCCCGAGAAGTGTTTTTAATCGAAGAACCGATTGCCGCGGCGATTGGTGTTGGTTTACCGATCCAGGAGCCGGTAGGTAATATGATTATTGATATTGGTGGCGGGACTACGGAGATTGCGGTTATTTCATTAGCGGGAACGGTATTTTCTAAGTCTATTCGCATTGGTGGCGATGAAATGAATGAAGCAGTAATTGAATATCTTAAAAAGACTTATAATTTAATGGTTGGTGAACGCACTGCTGAAGATATTAAAATTAAGATTGGTTCTGCTTATCCTTTAGAAGAAGAGTTAAATATGGAGGTTAAGGGGCGGGATTTAGTAGCCGGTTTACCTAAAACCGTGACCATCACCAGCGAAGAAGTGCGCGAGTCTTTACAAGAGCCTTTGCGGGCGATATTAGAAGTGACAAAAATGTCATTAGAAAGAACGCCCCCGGAATTAGCTGCGGATTTGATTGACCATGGTATTGTGATGGCGGGCGGTGGTTCATTATTAAAAGGATTGGATAAATTGATCTCTGAAGAAACTGGTCTTCCGGTGCATTTAGCTGATGATCCGGTTACGGCTGTGGTTAATGGAACCGGCCGCGTGCTTAGTGAAATTGCGTATCTTAAAAAAGTAACCGTTTCGGTGAAGACCGAAGTGCGGAATTAACTCTGACTAAGGTTTTCTTGATGTGCTTAAAATACCCCGCAGGATTTTAATTAATTTTATTCTTATTTGCTCTGTTGTATTATTAGTTTCGCATTCCATCGCTTGTTTTAAAACCCCCGTTCAAAATTCATTTAAACCTCAATTAAGTTTCTTAAGTTTAATTAAACGCGAGATTGCCGGAATGTTTTTTTATCATGTTAATATGATCCAGGCAACAAGCTTAAGTAATGAAGTCGGTTTTTTGCGCAAACAACTATTTGATTTACGGGAAATAAATCAAGAAAATATACGGCTTAAAGCGCTGCTTAATTTTAAGCAAAAATCATCCCTACGTTTGATCGCGGCGCGGGTAATCGCGCGCGCTCCGGATAATTGGTCTGCCAGCGTCACGCTTGATAAAGGTAAGCATCATGGAATTAGGCCGGGGATGGTGGTGATTAATGCCTACGGATTAGTAGGTAGGATTGTTGAAAGTTTAGAGAATACGAGCAAAGTGGTATTGATTAATGACCCGAGTGTTGGTGTTTCAAGCATTGTGCAGCGCAGCCGTCAAGAGGGTTTGGTGAGCGGTACTTTGGGCGGAAATTTAATTATGCGCTATCTTCCGGAGGAAGCGCAGATTAATATCGGGGATATTGTTGTTAGTTCCGAATTAAGCCAAATTTATCCTAAGGGATTGCTCATCGGAAAAGTAATTAATATAGGTAAAGAATTTTCCGGCCTTAACCGTTATGCGATCGTCAGGCCCGCGGTGAATCTTTCCAGTTTAGAAGAGGTTTTAGTAATTATTCCATGAGAAAATTACTGTTAATATTAATTCTAATGGTTTTAACGCTTTTAGAATTAATTTGGCCCAGATTCTTAAGTTTCTTCAATGCGCGGCCGGATTTACTTTTGGTTTATATGCTGGCTGCGGTTTTCTTTTTAGATTTCAAATTTGCTTTATTTTTAGGTATTTTGTCCGGGTTAATAAAGGATGTATTTTTACCGTTTAATTTCGGATGGAATATTATTTTATTCGCCTTTTGGAGCTATTTGATTTATAAACTTTTGCGTCAGATTACCGCGGAGAATCTTTATTTACGCGTGGGTTTGGTTTTATTGGTGGCGTTATTTAATAATTTAATTATCGGCTTACAAAGTTTAAACTCCGGGAACTTGATTCCTTGGGGGATTTTTTTACGTAATTTAATTGTTACCTCAGTTTATACGGCTGGATTTGCTCCTTGGATATTTAAACTATTCGCTAAAATTTCCGCATAAGTTAATCTATGGATAGAAAAAAAATTCTAAGTTTTATTATAATTTTAATGTTTGGGCTTTTAGTTTTTGGCCTGGCGAATCTTAATCTTTGGCAAGGAAAAAAATTTCGTAAACTTAGCGATAGCAATTGTATTCGCCTTATTGCGCAGTCCGGTTGCCGGGGTAATATTTTGGATCGTTCCGGTCAGATTATTGCCGACAATCGCATATCTTATGATTTAATGGTTCTTCCGCAATCTTCCGACGAGATGGAGCGGATTTTTAGCGGTGTGAGCCGAATTTTAAAGCTTGCGGTCAAGGATTTAAAAGTAGAATTCAAAAAGAATTTTGTCAGCGTTAGTTTACCGGTGGTTTTGGCGCGTAATATTGAGCTTTCCAAGGTTGTTTTATTGGGAGAATATAAGGCAGAAGAGCCAAGTATTATTATTCAGGCGCAACCTTTGCGGCATTATCCTTATGGCGCTTTAGCCAGCCATGTGTTGGGTTACGTAAACGAGATCGACCGTTGGCGTTTAACGAAACTTGAGGATTATGGTTATAAAACTAAAGATATTGTTGGTTTTGGAGGAGTGGAAGAGAAATATGATTATTATTTGCGTCAGGAAGAAGGAGGAGTTTCGGTTGAGGTAAATCATCGGGGTAAATTTACGCGGGTTTTGGGTTTTGAATCTCCGCAGAATGGTAAGGATGTCGAGCTTACTCTGGATTTGAATATTCAGAAAATTGCCGATGAAAATCTTTCCGGACGTAAAGGATGCATCGTCGTGATGGATCCTCGGAATGGCCAGATTTTGGCATTAGCGAATTATCCGAATTTTAATCCGGCAGTTTTTGTTAATAAACGCCCGGCACTTATTTCAGGATTATTTAATAATCCTGATTCTCCGCTGATCAATCGGGCGATTAGTTCAAGTTATCCTCCGGCTTCGATTTTTAAATTGGTATTAGCTTCGGCGGCTTTAGAGTTAAAGAAGGTTAACACCCTGACAAGTTTTCTTTGTCCGGGGTGGACGATGATTGGGGCGCGGAAATTTTCCTGTTGGGATGTGCACGGAGCGCAAAATATTCAGCAGGCAATCGCTCATTCTTGCGATGTATTTTTTTATAAAACAGGATTATTGATCGGCGCGCAGAATATCCACGATTATGCCTGGAAGTTAGGTTTAGGTAGGAATCTGGGTTTTGATTTGCCTTATGAAACCAGTGGTTTTATTCCCTCTCCTTTGTGGCGGAAAATAAATAAATTTCAAAATTGGTTTGACGGTGATACTGCTAATTTAAGTATCGGCCAGGGTGATTGCCTGGTTACTCCTTTGCAAGTTGCGGCGATGATGTCGGTATTTGCGAATCGTGGTTTTTTACCTGTTCCGTATATTATTAAGGCTGTGGGCGGGGTTGATCTGACCGCTAAAAAAACTAAACTTATTCCGCTAAATTTTAAGAAAAATACGCTTGATATTGTCTGCCAGGGGTTACGTGCAGTGGTAAGCGATTCTCAAGGCACGGGTAATGCTTTAGCCAGCCTTACAGTTACCGTTGCTGGGAAAACCGGAACCGCTCAAGTATCGCGCGGCACGACGCATGCCTGGTTTGCGGGTTTTTTCCCTTATGATAAACCGCAATATGTAATTTGCGTTTTTTTAGAAAATGGCGGTCCGGGTCACGCGGCGAGTATTATTGCCAAACAAGTTATCGAAACGATGTTTACTCAAGGATTAATATGAGGAGCACATTCTTTAGGATCTTGATTATTGCAGTTTTTATTGCGGCTCTAGGTTTAGCTTCGATTTACAGCAGCACTTACCAGAAGGAAGGGCCTTGGCAAGATCTTTTCGGCCGGCAATTAATTTGGCTGGTCATTGGATTGATTTGTTTTATTTTCTTTTGCGGGTTTAATTATCGTCGGCTTTGGGATTTTAATTATTTAATTTACGGCGCGGCCCTTTTAACATTGTTTCTAGTTTTTATTTTAGGAATCACCAGGTTAGGCGCGCAGCGTTGGTTAAAATTTGCCGGGTTTAATTTTCAGCCTTCAGAGTTCGCCAAGTTAGCGATAATTATCTTTTTAGCCCGTTATTTTAGCCGTAAATCCGTTAATGATACGTCTTTGTTGTCGCGAAAATTTGGAATTTTCCAGGGTTTAATTTTACCTTTTATCTGTGTGGCGGTACCGATGTTTTTAATTATTGAACAACCGGACCTGGGCAGCGGCATCATGCTGTTGTTAGTTTTCATTTTTTTACTTTATTTAACCGATGTGCGTTTAAAATATATTTGGATGTTGTTGGGCCTTTTAATCCTACCGGTACCGTTTTTTTGGCATTTTTTGCGGGATTATCAGCAGCAACGTTTGTTAGTTTTTTTAAATCCTAATATTGATCCTTTGGGCGCTGGATATACGATTATTCAATCGCGGATCGCGATTGGTTCCGGGGGGTTTTGGGGCCGCGGTTGGCTTAGCGGTTCACAGAGCCAGTTATATTTTTTACCGGAATCGCATACGGATTTCATTTTTGCTACTTATTCTGAGCAATGGGGTTTTTTTGGCAGTTGTTTATTGATTTTACTTTATTTTTTTATTGTGCGTCAAGGATATCTCATTGCGCAAAGAACCCAAGATACTTTTGGCCGCTTGTTGGCTTTAGGGATATCGCTTTTATTGGCGCTTCAGGTTTTTATTAATATTGCCATGAATATGGGGCTGGCTCCCGTGGTGGGGTTGCCTTTACCGCTTATGAGCTATGGCGGGTCAAGCGTGATTGTGACTTTTATCGCTTTGGGAATTTTAGTGAGCATTGATCGCAACAGGAATGTATTTTAAAAAATATGATTGAAGATTTATTATTAAATGTTCATCGGCCGGCGCAATATTTAGGCAATGAGTGGAACCTGGTTCCTAAGGATTTTACGCAAAGTAAGATCCGTTTTGCATTAGGTTTTGCGGATTTATATGAAATTGGCATGAGTAATTTGGGGCTACGTATTATTTACGCTGTGCTTAATAATATTCCGGATGTGGTTTGCGAAAGGTTTTTTGCCCCGGAACCGGATATGGAGCTTGTTTTAAAGAATACTCAGAGGCGCTTATTTTCCTGGGAATCAAAACAGGAATTAAAGAGTTTTGATTTTTTAGGTTTTTCTTTGGGTTCGGAATTAAATTATACTAATTTCTTAAATATTTTAGATTTATCCGGGCTACCATTAATTGCTGCTGGGCGTGATGAAGAGTATCCTTTGGTTATCATCGGAGGGCCTTGCGTGCTTAATCCGGAGCCTTTGGCGGAATTTTGCGATTTGTTTGTGATCGGAGAGGCAGAAGAGGCGCTGGTGGAGCTTATGGATCTCTATCGTCTTTATAAAGATGATTATCGCCAGAAGCGATTGTCTAAAGAAGCGCTTTTAATTAAGCTCGTGCAAGTCCCCGGAGTCTATGCTCCTAGTTTATATCAGGCAGACTATGACGTGGAAGGTAAGTTAATTTCTTTCGCGCCTAAGTTCGCAGGGGTACCCCAGAGAGTTAAAAAAAGAATTGTTGCTAATTTTGAAGAAGCGGATTTTCCCTGTCATTGGCTGGTGCCGTATGTACCGGTAACTCATGACCGGGTTACTTTAGAGATTATGCGTGGTTGTCCTAATCATTGTCGTTTTTGCCAAGCTCGCGCGCAATATTATCCGTTTAGGATCAGGAGTAAAGAGAAGATCGCCCAGTATGCCGCTTTAGCTTATGCTGCCACCGGGTATGAAGATTTTTCATTAGCGGGTTTATCGGTGAGTGATTATCCGGGTTTAGAAAATTTAGTGCAAAAAATAATGGAGATCTTTAAAGATCAAGCGGTTAATTTATCCCTGCCTTCTTTAAAGGCAAAGGCTTTATTGGGAAATGTCTCGACTTTAATTGCTAAAATTAAAAAAACCGGTTTAACTTTTGCTCCGGAAGCCGGTTCGCAAAGATTACGCGAAGCTTTGGCTAAAGATTTTCAGGAGGAGGAATTTTTTCAAGTTATTTTCGAAGCCTATACCGCAGGTTATCAGCATTTAAAATTATATTTTCTTATGGGATTACCGGGAGAGCAAATTGAAGATCTCCAAGGTATAATTGATTTTGCTAAAAAATCGTCGGAGTTAAGGAGAAAAATAAACGGCGCTCCGGCACAGATTAATATTAGCGTTAATCCTTTGATTCCCAAGCCGCATACTCCTTTGCAGTGGTCGGGGATGGAGTCACTTTCGGCGCTTAAAGAAAAACAAAACTATTTACGCAATAATTGTAAAAATCGGAGATTGAAATTTAATTTTCATAATTTGGAGATGGGTTTTTTAGAGGGAGTGCTTTCTCGTGGCGACCGGAAATTGAGCCGGGTAATTTTAGCGGCCTATCAAAAGGGAGCCCGGTTTGATGCTTGGAGCGCGCATTTTTCATTTAACAAATGGCTGGAAGCTTTTCATGAAACAGGAGTTGATGCGCAAAGTTATCTTAGTGCTAAATCCCCCAAAGACTTGCTGGCTTGGGATTTTATTGATATGGGAATTAGTAAAGATGAATTGCTTTCTGAGTTTGAAAAATTTTGTGCTTTAATTTTTTACTAATAACTAATAACTGACAACTAACAACTAAATTAACAAATCTGTTGTCTTATTTCGAGTTAAGCGGTATAATTATTTGAGCTTTTTTTAAGATAACCTTGGAGGATTCATGAGCAAGAATCTTAACCGTTTTTCATTGAGTTCCCGTAATATCAAACAGAAGTTGTTGATCGCTTTTCAATTAATGTCTATTTTGCCACTCTTGGTTTGTGTTTATTTGGTTTCCAGTTACATCCTTCCTAAATTCGGATATAAGATTGATGTTGTTGCTTCAGTGGCGGTGAGTGTTTTTGTTTCTTTGGTGGGGCTTTTGGTGATTAAAGAAGTTTTTGATCGGATGACTTCCGTGACGCTCAGCGCCAGGTCGGTGGCTGCGGGGAATATGGATTGTAAGTTTGAGAGCCAAGAGAGTGATGAAGTTGGTGAGTTGGGTAATGTTTTAAACAAGCTCACCCAGAGGATCAGGGGGAACATGGATGAGCTGCGGCATTATAGTGAAAAAACCGCGGAAATTAATATTGAAATTCAAAAGCGAGTGATTGTGCTTTCAAGTTTGATGCAAATTAGTTCGCTTATTGCTCAAGGAACTAAATTTGATGAAATTTTAAAAATGGTAATTGAAAAATCGCGTTTTTTAGCTAATTCCGATACGGCGTTTTTACTTTTTCGCGATGAAAATAAAGATTCGTTTTTTATGAAGATCGCTGATGGCCCGAAAGCGGATTACCTTATGACAGTTACTGTTTTACCCAAAGAGGATCTTTATAAAAAGGCG
>CAIVOB010000112.1 GCA_903907475.1 Candidatus Omnitrophota bacterium | reverse complement strand
TATGATGGATTCTAAATTTAAGCAGCGTCTAAGTGATAAAAGAATTAAACCTGCGGAAATTTTTTCTTTACTTGAGTCATTAAGTTGCGAAGTAATTATTTTATTGCGTGCTTCTTCGACAAATGGTAATTTAAAGCAGCATTTGGCTGATTTTTTAAAGATTTATCGTGGCATGCGCCTGGAAGTTCGGGGTAAGGATTTGCGTAATTTAGGGGTACTCCCCGGTCCATGTTATAAAAAAATATTCGCTCAGGTCTGGGAGGCGAAACTCAACGGCCAGGTGCGCAGTTATGAAGAAGAAGTGGTACTAATTAAGAGCCTAATTAAGTAATTTAAAAAAAAGAAACGGAGCTTAAGAATGTCGAGGCAGGAACGGGTAGAAGAGGCGATTAAGAAAGAAGTGAGTTTGATTTTGCATGATGAAATTAAAGACCCGCGAGTAGGATTTGTTACTATCACTCGGGTGGAATTAACTAAAGACTTAAGAAATGCTAAAATTTTTTACAGTGTTTTAGGTAAGGAAGAAGATCACAAAAAAACTAAGCTCGCGTTAGATTCGGCGTTAGGATTTATTCGCAGTTTGGTGGCGCAAAGAATTAATATGCGCTTTGCTACTGAGCTTATGTTTCAGGAAGACCGTTCGACTGAATATAGCGTTAGGATTGAGGAAGTTTTAAATAAAATAAAGGAGCAACATGAGCCTGATAAAGATTTGCGCGACTCTCAAGAAGCATAAGAATTTTTTAATTACTTCTCATGTCAGCCCGGAAGGGGACGCTTTAGGTTCACAATTGGGGTTTTATGCTTTGATTAAAAAGTTGGGTAAAAACGGCCTGATCGTGAGCGATGATAAATTGCCTTACGGTTATGATTTTCTACCGGGTAATAAATTAATTCGGCGCTTGGAAAATAAAGCTTGGAAGATTAAATTTGATTGTTTGGTAGTTTTGGATTGTGCAGATTTGTGCCGCACGGGAGAAGTTTATAAATTAAATAAAAATAATCTTCCGGTATTAAATATTGACCATCATATTAGCAATCGTTTTTTTGGGGACGTGAATTGGGTGGATCCTAAGGCTTCTTCTTGTTCGGAGATGATTTATAGGTTATATAAAAGGCTCGGGCTGGCTTTAGACAAAGATGCAGCTTTGGCTTTATATACCGGATTAATGACGGATACCGGATCATTCCGTTATTCGAATACTTCTAGTTTTACGCATCAGGCGGCCGCTGAGCTTTTAACATTTGGCATTAATGTGGCGCAAGTTTATCGTTATACTTATGAGAATATTCCCGCTAAGGATGTAAAGTTGTTGCTGAAACTTTTGAGTGGCATAAAATTTTTTGTTCAGGGAAAAATAGCGGTTTTTCAAATAAATAAGAATTTATATAAAAGCAATAAACCGGTTATTGATTTGGCAGATTTTGCTTTGAGTTTTGGCCGTTCGATTAAAGGCGTGGAGGTGGTGGTATTATTTAAAGAAAATGTTCGCCTTTTTAAGTCAGTGCGGGTAAATTTAAGAAGTCAGGGTAAAGTTGATGTGAATAAAATCGCTAAATTTTTCGGGGGTGGTGGACACAAAACTGCTGCGGGTTGTTCTTTAAGCGGTGAGTTGAGCAAAATTAAGGAAAAAGTCGTAGCTAAAATCAGCCAGGCTTTTTAAATAAGTTGATGAAGATAATTTTTGGAGTAAAGAACATCGTCAAGTTTCCTCGGCCGGTAGTGGCTTTAGGGGTTTTTGACGGGTTGCATCGCGGCCATCGTAATATTTTGCGCTCTGCCGTGAGGCAAGCGCAGCTCGTCGGTGGGACAAGTATAGTGTTAACTTTTTTCCCTCATCCGCAAAAACAGGCCAGCCTCTATTCTTTAGAACATCGCTTAAGGTTAATTTCAGAATTAGGGATTGATGTTTGTATTGTGATAAATTTTAGCCGTAGTTTTGCTAAAAAAAGCGCCCGGGATTTTATTAATCAAATATTGGTGCAAAAAATTGCCGCGCGTTTTATTTATATCGGTAAAAATTTTCGTTTTGGTAGGGGGGCGCAAGGAGAGAGTAAATTATTAGCCGTCGCGGCCAAGAATAATAATTTTGTTTTAAAAGTATTTAAAGTGATTAAAGTCGGCGCGCGGGTAATTAGTAGCACTGCGATTAGAGAGTTTGTTAAAAAAGGTAAAATTAATCAGGCTCAAGGTTTGCTTGGCCGTCGGGTAAGTATTTTAGGCACTGTTATCAAGGGGAATCGTTTAGCTCGGGTTTTAGGTTTTCCTACTGCTAATATTAATCCGCATCATGAGGTGGTTCCCGCGCCAGGTATTTATGCGGTTAAGGTAATTTTTCGCGCCAAAGAATATTGCGGTATTTGTTACATCGGTAGGAGGCCAACCGTTTCCGGTAAAAATGAAAAGATTCATATTGAAGTGCATATTTTTAATTTTCATAAAAATATTTACGGTAAATTATTGGAAATTCAATTTATAAAATTAATTCGGCCAGACCACAAATTTGCCACGCTTTCCGCTTTAAGCGCACAAATTCAAAAAGATATAATCTCCTGCCGTAAGATTCAGCGGCTTACCATTTGAGACCACAATTTATGGCCATTTGGCGTATTTAAGCCACAAGCCCTTGTATTTGTTCAATTAAGAGATTTTTTTACTTGACAAAAAGGGTGATTTTGTCTATACTTTGAATACTAAGTGGTTATAAGTGGAGTGAAGTGGAGGAGAATAAAAAATGTTTTACGGTGAGTTTGAACATGCCATCGACCGTAAGGGCAGGTTGATTTTACCATCTAAATTTCGTGAGGTGGCTAAAAATCAGTTCGTGGAGAAATTTTTTGTGACGCGGGGTTTGGATAAATGTTTGTTTATGTTTTCCGAAGAGGAGTGGCGCTCGCAAGAAAATAAATTTAAAACGCTTTCATTTACTAAACAGCAAGCGCGTACTTTTAATCGCTTGCTGTTTAGCGGAGCGCAGGATCTGAGCCCGGATAAACAGGGAAGGATTCTTTTGCCGCAATATTTAAAGGATTTTGCGGATATTAAAAGAGATGTTATGATTGTGGGAATTTCTAATCGCATTGAAATTTGGGCGAAAAATAATTGGCAGGATTTTTATGCCAATAGCCGTCAATCTTTTGAAGAGATTGCGGAAAAATTAATGGATGTTTAAGTGGTAGAAGATAGATTACATATACCGGTGATGGCTCAAGAAGTGATTGAGTATCTTAATCTTAAGCCCGGACAGTTGATTGTTGACGCGACATTGGGTACCGCCGGGCATAGTCTGGATATAATAAAAATGATTACTCCTGGAGGCAGATTAATCGGGTTGGATCGTGATGAGGATTCTTTAGCGCTTGCCAGGCAGAGGCTCGGTGCGTATAACGATCATTGTGAATTTGTGCACGCTAATTTTGTTGATCTTGATCAAGTTTTAGAAAAATTAGGAATTACTCAGATTGACGGAATAGTTTTTGATTTAGGAATTTCTACTTATCAATTACGTAATCCCGAGAGAGGTTTTAGTTTTCAAGAAGAAGGGCCTTTAGATATGCGTTTAGATCGTTCCAGTTATATTTCGGCATATGATTTAATGAATAATCTTAATGAAAATGAGATTTCGCATATGCTTTGGAATTTCGGGCAGGAACGCTGGCATAATCGCATTGCACATTTATTAGTTGAGGAGCGTAAAATTCAGCCGATTGCAACCACCAAACAGTTGGCGAATCTTGTCTTGCGCGCGATACCCGTGCGTTACCGTAAAGGTTATTACCGTATTCATCCGGCAACGCGTACTTTTCAAGCTTTACGCATCGCCGTAAACAGGGAATTAGAAATTCTGGAAATTGCGATTAAAAAAGCGGTTGCAATTTTAGCCAAGCAAGCTAGAATAGTGGTTATTTCTTTTCATTCATTAGAAGATCGCGTCATTAAACATACTTTCCGTGCGCTTAAAGCTGACGGATTAATAGATATTATTACGCCGAAACCCTTAACTCCGCTTATGGCAGAATTGGATGCCAATCCTGCTAGCCGTAGTAGTAAGTTTCGGGTCGCCGAAAGGATTTAGTAACTTATGAAACTGACCAAGTTTCTCTCCGTTGTGGTATTCATCACTTCTTTCTCGGTGCTTTACGTTTATCAGCAGAGCGAGATTTTTCGTTTAGCTTATCTGGGGCAGAAGAAACAAACTACTTTTGACGGGTTACTTGATAAAAACACCGCTTTAAGATATAATATAAAAAAGAATTCTTCTCTGGTGAATATCGGAAATCGGATCAGCGGGGATAATGATTTTCAAATGCCGGATAATTATCGTTTTGTGAAATTGATTTCTTCCAAAGATGGTTTAAGGGTTGCAGACGAGAATCAAAATAAAGAAGGGCTTCTGGCGCGGATTTTTAGTGTAAACCGGGAAGCGCAAGCAAAAACAATTAACCCCTAAGATTTATTATTCCTAGAAAATAAGTGTATATCAGTAATTATCGCCGAAGAAGCGAGGCGGTGTTTTTAGTTTTTTTTATCTTTCTTCTGCTTTGTGTCGGTCGACTGCTTTTCATCCAGTTTTTTCGCTCCCACTATTTAACTGCCATTGCCAATAAACAACATAATCAATTAGTCCAGCTTGAACCGCGCCGGGGGACAATTTATGACATGCATCTTAAGGCGCAGGCGTTTAATTTATCGTTGGATTCTCTTTACGCTTCTCCGAACGCGATAAAAAGTCAAGATCAAGAAATTATTGTCGATAAATTAGAAAATATTTTAGGATTAGACCGGGCTTATTTACGTGATCGCTTAGCGCGTAAAAAATCATTTATTTGGCTGGCACGCAAATTGCCTCCTGATAAAGTTGAAGCGATAAAAAAATTTAATTTTAAAGGATTGGCTTTTTTAAAAGAAACGAAACGTATTTATCCTAATAGCTATCTAGCCAGTCAAATTATTGGTTTTAGCGGAATGGATAATATCGGTTTAGAAGGAGTGGAAAGGGATTTTAATCGTTATTTAAAAGGGCTTCCGGGTTGGGCGATTTTTTTACGCGATGCGCGACAGAAGCAACTAGATATTTGGGAAAAAATGGTTTTACCGGTTGATGGCTCGGATTTAGTTTTGACAATTGACGAGGTGATTCAATTTATCGCGGAAAGGGAATTGGATAAGGCTTATAAAAGTTTTCATGCTAAGGGTGCGTCGATTATTGTAATGGATCCGCATACCGGCAGAATCTTGGCGCTTGCTAGCCGGCCGACTTATGATTTAAATGATAGCGCGCATGCTAATAAAGACGCGATTCGTAACCGGGCAATTTGCGATTTATTTGAACCGGGTTCAGTATTTAAGATTGTCACTGCTTCGGCGGCTTTAGAAGAAAAAAAGGTTACAGAAGAGGATAAGTTTTTTTGTGAAAATGGAGCCTATAAAGTTGGGGGGCGTATTTTACATGACCATGTTGCGCACGGTACGTTGACTTTTAGGCAGGTAATTGAAGAATCCAGTAATATCGGCACGGTGAAGGTGGCGCAATTATTAGGCGCGGATACGGTTTATAAATATTTAAAGGATTTTGGGTTTGGGGCGAAATTAGGAATTGATCTTTCCGGGGAGATTTCCGGGATGATTAAGCCGGTGCGCCTTTGGTCAAAAACCTCCATTACTGCTATCCCCATCGGCCAAGAAGTCGGGGTTACTGCTTTGCAGTTAGCCAGCGCTATTTCTGTTATTGCCAATGGTGGTCAATTAATGAAACCGTATTTAATTGATTCTATTCGTGATCGGCAAGGGGAAATAATTAAACAAAATAAACCAATTTTAATCCGTAAAGTTATTTCTTTGGATACTGCTCTGCGGATAAAAAAGATTCTTACCGGGGTAGTGGAAGAAGGAACGGGTAGATTAGCGAAGGTCTCTGGTTTTACTGCCGCGGGTAAAACCGGAACGGCGCAGAAATTAGAGGCTAATGGGACATATTCTCATACCAAATTTGTCGCTTCTTTTATTGGGTTTGCTCCCGCGGAAGACCCATTACTGTCGATTGTGGTCACGGTGGATGAGCCGTATCCAGTTTATTTTGGCGGAGTAGTTGCTGCTCCAGTATTCCAAAAAGTTGCCGGAGATGTAATCCGTTATTTAAAAGGTAACGAGATACCCACGGAGTTAGGGATTTAAATGAAAATTTGTGGAAAAATAATTAAAGGCATTACTGCTAATTCTCGGGAGGTTTTACCGGGTTTTATTTTTGTGGCGGTTAAAGGCAAGTGTCAGGATGGTAAAGTGTTTTTAAAAGAGGCGCTTTGTAAAGGCGCAAGTATTCTCGTAGTGGAAGAAAGAATGCCGGCTTTTAAATGCCCGCCAGGAGTAAAATTATTACAAGTTGCCGATACGCGTAAATTTTTAGCTTTAAATTGTGCGAAATTTTATCGTCATCCGTCGAAAAAAGTAAGAGTAACTGGAGTTACAGGCACTAACGGTAAGACTACGATTACTTATTTGATTGAGGCGCTTGCTAAAAGCGCGGGTTTTTCTTGTGGGGTAATCGGTACGATCAATTACCGTTTTGATAATCAAAAAATTGCGGGTAGCAATACTACTCCTGGCCCGGTGGAGTTACAAAAATTTTTAGCGCAGATGTTGCGCAGGGGCATGAAATATTGTGCTTTGGAGGTTTCTTCGCATGCTTTAGATCAAAAAAGGGTAGCCGGCCTTAATTTTAAAACTGCTATTTTTACTAATCTTACCCGGGATCACCTGGATTACCATAAAAATTTTAAAAATTATTTTTTAGCGAAAGCGAAATTATTCCGTAATTTACCTACTCAATCTAGTGCGATTATAAATAACGATGATCCTTACGGTCGAAGGCTTAAAAGCTTGACTTTGGCCCGGGTAGTGACTTATGGGTTAAAACGTAAATCTATGATTATGGCTCAAGATATAGTATATGGCTTGCAAGAGACACAATTTACGCTTATTGCACCAAAAATAAAATCTACTTTAAAAGTCCAGCTTATTGGCCAATATAATATTTATAATGTTTTAGCCGCAATCGCCTGGGGCTTAACCCAGAATTTTTCTTGGGAGATTATAAAATCGGCATTGGAAAAATTTAAATTTGTTCCGGGAAGATTGGAACGCGTTAATTATAAAAAAGGCGGTGATATTTTTGTTGATTATGCGCATACTCCGGATGCTTTGTTGAATGTTATTAGTACTTTAAGGCCTTTAGTAAAAGGTAAGCTTCGGGTAATTTTTGGTTGCGGGGGAGAGCGGGATAGATTTAAGCGTCCGCAAATGGGTAGAATCGTGACGCAATTAGCGGATGAGGCAATTATTACCAGCGATAATC
>CAIVOB010000111.1 GCA_903907475.1 Candidatus Omnitrophota bacterium | reverse complement strand
TAAGGAGATTCATCTTTTTCGTCATCATAAACAAATAATTATCGCGAACTTACTGTTATCATTTGTGCTGCAAATTATTATGCCGGTCAGCGTTTATTTTATTGCTCTGGCTTTAGGAGTGCGGATTAATTTTATTTATTTTTTAATTTTTTTACCGATTATTGGCGCGATTACCTTAATTCCGATTTCTCTGGGTGGCTTAGGGTTAAGAGAGAGTTTATTTGTGGTTTATTTTGCTAAAGCCGGAGTGATTAAGCAATTGGCTTTAGCAATGTCGCTTTTGTCATTTTCCTTTGTGGTGGTATATGGAGCGATCGGAGGGCTGATTTATGTCCTTACAGTACATCATCGACGCGTACAACCTCATCAATCATCCGCAGTTTAAGCCAGTTAATAAAGTCGTACTTGGTAAGGCGCGCTTACTGGTAGATTTTATTAGTTGCCATAAATTATCGGGTAGTAAAAATAATCGCGTGACAATTGTTTTTGATGGGTATCCTCTATCCGGAGAGATTCCTCCTCAGGAGCGTGGGATGATTTGTGTTTTTTCGCGCATGTTGGAAGCAGATGAGATTATTAAAAAACTTATTGAAGCTTCCGGTGAGAGGAAAAATATCATTGTTGTTTCTGATGATAAAGAGGTACAGCTAGCGGCTAAGCTTTTGCATGCTCGGGTTTGCCCGGTACAGGAATTTATTTGCGGAAAGAAGCGTAGCAATTTTTCTCTTTCACAAGATTCAAGTAATGATGATGAACTTAGTTATTCTAAAAAGCAGCAGATAAATGCTGAACTTAAGGAAAAATGGTTAAAATAAATGAATATTCTTGACATAACCGTATAGTTGTGTTAAAGTTATATGAATTGTAGCGCTAACAAAGGAGGAGAAAATGAGTAGCTGGCAAGTAGTATTATTAGAACCGGCACGGATTGTTTTAGCTCAGGTGAGCCTATTTCTGGTTAACGCATTGCTAGTGATTATTATCCTAATCATTGGTTGGTTGCTTTCTAAAGCCGTTAAGGTTATTGTGAGCAAGGCTTTGAAGGCTGCTAAATTTGATCAAATATCGGATAAAATCGAATTGGATAAGCTCTTAAGCAAGGGTGGAATCAGTTATTCTTTGTCGGATCTGGTAAGCGTGATTTGTTATTGGATTGGGATTTTAATTACTTTTATGGTGGCGGTTAATGCCGTGGGGTTAACAATTGCCGCGGATTTATTAAATAAAGTTGTTTTGTATATTCCTAACGTGGTTGCGGCTTTGTTTATTTTGATTTTGGGGATGTTCGCGGCAACGGTTTTAAAGAACGTGATTAACACTGCGGTTAATAATGCCGGTTTAAGTCATGGTAAAATTTTATCCCGGATTGTTGAGACGATCGTGATTGTTTTTGCCGTATTTGTGGGTTTGGAACAGTTGCAGATAGGAATTCGGATTACGGAACTTACGATTTCGATTGTTTTAGGTTCTCTGGGTTTAGGTTTAGCCCTGGCTTTTGGTTTGGGATGTCGGGATATCGCCGGTAAAGCGGTAAGTGAGTTGGTAGAAAAATTAAAGAAGAAATAAAATTAAAGTTATAAAATGATAAAATTAAGCCCCATACTGATTAAGGATGGGGCTTAATTTTTATTTTAATCAGGAGTAAGAAGAAAAAGAAAATGTTAACTAGACTGATAGCGATTTTTTTATTAACGCGTTTAGTTTTTATTGACTTTATTTTTGCGCAATCAATTGATAATACTGTTAATAATCAAGCTTTAGCAAAATTGCCGAATAAAATTTCGGTGGTCCAGGAAGAAAACGTTTATAACGTAAGTGAGGCCTGGAACATTTTGCGTCATGAGCCGGAGAGACTTAAAGATAAAGTTATTACTTTAGAAGCTGCTATCGTGGACGCGGTTATGGGCACGGGTTGCAATGATTATTTTATTTTAACAGCTCCGCAAGATGTTAGTTTATACTCTAAACAATATAATCAAAATTTAACGCTTGAAGAAAAAGTGGCGATAAAAAATATTATAAAAATTAAATCCGGGGAAACTTTAAGCATGTCTAGGGGAATAGCTGCGATC
>CAIVOB010000110.1 GCA_903907475.1 Candidatus Omnitrophota bacterium | reverse complement strand
CTAACATCGCCTTGCGACGATCGCCATAACCCGGAGCTTTAACCGCGCAAGCGACAAAAGTTCCGCGAATTTTATTCACGACTAATGTTGCCAGAGCTTCTCCATCAACTTCTTCGGCAATAATCAATAGCGGTTTACCAACGCGCGCAATTTTTTCTAAAAGGGGAAGAATATCTTTAATTGAAGAAATCTTTTTCTCATAAATAAGAATATAGACATCTTCTAAGAGCACTTCCATTCTCTCAGCGTCAGTAACAAAATAAGGAGATAAATAACCCTGGTCAAACTGCATTCCTTCGACAACCTCTAAAGTTGTCGCGGTAGATTTCGCTTCTTCTACTGTAATCACGCCGTCTTTTCCGACTTTATCCATGGCTTCGGCGATTAATTCCCCGATATTAGTATCCGAATTGGCAGCGATACTAGCAACCTGGGCAATTTCCTTTTTATCTTTAATAGGAGTGGATAATTTTCCCAACTCTTCCACAATTTTAGCGACTGCTTTTTCAATCCCGCGTTTTAATTCCATCGGATTAGATCCGGCAGTAACATTTTTTAAACCTTCGCGATAAATCGATTCCGCTAAAACTGTCGCGGTAGTCGTACCGTCTCCGGCAATCTCGGAAGTTTTTTCTGCGACCTCTTTAACCATTTGAGCGCCCATATTTTCAAAAGCATCCTCAAGGTCAATTTCTTTGGCCACCGTGACGCCGTCTTTGGTAATTGTCGGCGATCCGAATTTCTTGTCGATAATAACATTACGCCCTTTGGGGCCTAAAGTTACTTTTACTGCCGCTGCTAACTGTTCAACGCCCCTTAAAATCTTGCGGCGGGCATCATCACTGTATAATAATTGCTTTGCCATGCTTTCCTCCTGTTAATGTGTCGTCCCGACTCAAATTATTCGTCGGGATAAATTCGGCCTACAAACTTACGTTCACTTATCGTTCCGTAAGTTTGGGCCTCATTTATTTAATTATCGCTAAAATATCATCTTCCCGTAAAATGAGCAACTCTTCGCCTTCTTTAGTCGTAATTTCATTACCGGAATATTTTCCGAATAGTACTTTATCGCCGACTTTTACCTCTGGGGCTTGCAAAGTACCATTCTCTAATACCTTTCCCTTACCGATTGCGACAACTTTAGCCTCTTGGGGTTTTTCTTTAGCGCTATCCGGCAGGACAATGCCACCTTTACTTTTATTCTCTGCCTCTAAAGGCTTCACTACGATGCGATCACCTAATGGTTTGATCTCCATCCTGTCACCTCCTTAAATATTTAAATTGTTAAACATTTCTTAGCACTCTTTTGCCTAGAGTGCTAATTATAGGTAAAAAAAATATTTTGTCAAGATTTTTTTTCTTTTATAATTTTAGACGTTTAATTTCAGCGGGGACTTCATTGTCTAGCGCGACAATATTACTCTGGCTATTTTCCAAGATAAAATCATTCCGGAGGTAATTAAAATTAAGGGTATAATTTGTTGTCACCGTGTAAAAATACGGATCAGCGTTACTAATATCCGGAGAATGATATTTTTCAACATAAAACATTTCTTTAATTATTACCATTGCCTTGTAAGGGGCAGTTAAAGAAGTAGTTTGAACAATATCACTCTTAATTACTGTGTAATCG
>CAIVOB010000109.1 GCA_903907475.1 Candidatus Omnitrophota bacterium | reverse complement strand
TTTAACTGCGAAATTAAATCAATCGCATTACTCTCGCTGCGCGTTTGTTTAATTTTAGCTAAAATACGTTTAAACCTGCTGATGACGCTGCTCTTTTTAATTTTGATATCTTCCTTAATCACTTCCTCCATATTAATTTTATCTTCTAAAATTTCATTCGCGACGCGGAGCACCTCATTCCGCGCAAATTTAGTTACTAAAACCGCGCGCTTAAACCGTTCTTCGGCTTCTTCAATCTTTTTCGCCAACTCAATTTCATTTTCTCGGCTTAGGAGCGAAATTGACCCCATCTGTTTTAAATACATCTTTACCGGGTCATCCAGAGGCATAAAACGTTCTTCACTTTTCAATTGCTCCGAAAGCAATTCTTCCCGTTGTTGAACCAAGCTTTGTTTATCTTGCTGCGCGCGATTTGCGGACAAACCGGCATCCGCCTCACCCTCGACCACTTGAATATCTTCATTACCCAATAATTCAAAAAGATGATCAATCGCGACAGTGCTGGAAAGATCTTCCGGCAATAAATCATTAACTTCATCATAAGTTAAAAAACCTTTTTGCTTACCCAAAGCAATCAATTTTTCCATTTCTTTATTCGGCTGTTCTTTTTTCTTCATTCTTAATCGCCTTTCTTAATTAAATTATGAAATTCTTGAGTAAGCTTGCTCAATCTTGGCTCATCATTTGCCAGTTGAGCAGTTTTAATCTGCACGTGCAAACTCTCTCTTTGCGACCTTAACCTCTGAACTTTAATCCTTTGAATACAATCTTTAACCGCTTTTTCTCTCTCCTGGTCTGAAAGCATCGGCATAAACATCGACTCGCAAACTAGCTGGCTAGCATCATCTTCACTGAAATAATTCATTAAAATACTCGGAGCAATATTTTTTCCCTGCGCTACTAATTCCTGCATCACTGAAACAATTTTTACCGTACGTAAATCCTGAAAATCACTTGGCACTAATTGCTGCATAATTTTCTCAATTAAATCCTTCTCCTCTAGCATGAATTTAATTAATAATTTCTCTGCCGGATTGATCCCCGTTGATTTTTTCGCTAAAGGACCGGTTTCAACATTAGCTTCATTACCGAGAGGCTTTAACTTGTGCAACTCCTCCAGAATATCACGCTCGGGAACTTTAATCGCTTCGGCTAATTTTTTTACATACTCACCCCTGGTAATCGCATTTTCAAACTTATTAATTGTCAAAAGCATTTGCGCCGCAATCTTACTTTTACCATGAACCTCAGTTAGACTATAACGCGTCTTTAAAACATTTAACTTATAATCGAAAAGGTTTACTGCTTGCGCCACTTTATCTTTTAAAGCCGCCATTCCATTCTGACGCACAAAAAGATCCGGATCCACCCCCTTAGGTAAAGGAACAATCTTCACCAGCATTCCTTCTTCGATCAAAAGATCTAAACTCCTTAGAGTGGCCATCTCACCGGCGCAATCCCCATCGTAAATCATAGTGATATTGTGCGTATAACGCTTGAGTAATCTTATTTGTTCTAAAGTCAAAGCCGTTCCTTGAGAAGCAACGATATTTCTTAACCCCTCTTGAAAAGGGAGCATAAAATCTAAATAACCTTCAACGATAATTACCTCATCCATCTCACCGATCGCCTCTTTAGCCAAATTTAAACCAAACAAATTTTTCCCTTTAGTATAAACGGGAGTTTCCGGCGAATTAAGATACTTTGGTAAAGTATTATCTCTAACTCTAGCTCCAAAACCAATAACTCGATTTCGCACATCAAAGATCGGAAAAATTAAACGATTGCGAAAACGGTCAAAATACCCTCCCGCATCCTTGGCTAAAACAAGCCCAGCTTTTTCCAATAAAGGCAAACTAAACCCCTGAGTTCTTAAGAAAATAGTTAAAGCTTCCCAACTTGAAGTTGCCAAACCCAAACGCTGTTCTTTAATCGTCTCCGGCTTAATCCCTCTTTGCGTAAGATAATCACGCCAGATTCCGGCGCTTTCAGCCTGCAGGTTATTCTCATAGAAAGTTAATGCCAAAGCATTAATTTTGTAGATTTGACTACTTAAACTTGCCGCTTGCAGCGCTCCGGGTTTATCAAGTTCCGGTAAAATAACTCCGGTTTTTTCTGCTAAAGTCTTTACGGCTTCGGGAAACTCCATCCGTTCATGACGCATCAAAAATTTAAAAGCATTACCCGATTCACCACAACCAAAACAATGATAAATTTGCCGCTGTGGAGAAACCATGAAAGACGGGGTCTTCTCATGATGAAACGGACAATTAGACCTAAAATTATGCCCCGCTTTCTTTAAAGGGATATAACTTGAGATAAGCTCCACGATATCCACGCGGGAAAGAATATCTTCCAATAAGTTTTCTGGGATAAGACCTGCCATTTTTTTACTTTCTTTTAATTCTGGTAAAACCGGAGCAGCCAATTACTTGAAATTTTTGTTTTGCGGATTTTTCGATCTTGTCTATTAGTAGATTTATTCCTAAATTATCGCTGGAGATATGTCCGGCGATAACAACATTCAAATTAGCATCTTTAACCTTCTTTAAATGCTCTTCACTTAAATGCATCGAGACTAAAGTTCTTACCCCGGCTTTATACAATTTATCAAAAACATCTTTGGATCCTTCCGTGCCCCCGGTCATTTCCAAAAGAATCTTGCCTACCGCTCTTTTAGGATTTCCTAAAATTACCCGCGGGCCGGTATTAAATTTCTCTGCCTGCTGGTACTCCGGGATAGTAAGTAGTAATTTGACGACGTCTTCTACCAAACGCGGCTTTCGCTGTTTAAAAAGTTGTTCTAAAAATCGATAAACATGGTTATCCGCAGGCGTATGCATATTCATATAAGCAATATTTAATAATCGCGCTGCGTCCACGGGCCGGGTATGATTTTGCGGCAACACTCGGCGCTCCACTTCGCGCATTCTTTCTTCTAGCAGCCGCACGGCGGTTTTATAAGCCACTCCGGCTTGTTTTAAAAGATCCACCTGTAAACGCATCACTTCATGTAAACCCGTGTAAGCCTTTCCTTCCGGGTGATGCGCGACGACCAGATCCAAACCTTCTTTTTGACGAATACGATCTGCTAAAAGTAATTCAGCAACCTCAATATCTATCCCCACCATGATTTTCTTTACTTCCTGATTTGGGTCTCCAAAAAGAATCGCCGAATCCGGAAAAGATTTAATGCCAGACTTATTCTGCCGGGGGTCGGCAATCCTGCCAAATTTCACTACCTGATTATAAAAATCTTTTAATTTCATCTATTTTTTATAACTTCCCCTTTTACCTGCTTCACGGTAGAATTAAATTTTTCCTGCGGAAAAAATTTTGAAAAAAGATTCTCCCAAAGCCACCCATAAGTCGCCGGGGAGATATCAACCGCGCGCTTTCCTAAATATGAAGCTTTCACCGAATTATTAAAATAAACCACATTAGAAATTAACAAAATATAGGCTAATAACCCCACCACAAAAAAGCCCCGCAAAAATCCTAAAATCAAACCCCCAATTTCATTAATTTTAGGATTGGCTTCCATTTTCATAAAACGATAAAAAATACTCCGCAAGGCAACAAATCCCAAATAACCACCAAGCGCTAAAGTTAAAAAACTAATTAGCTCTACCACGGTTAATTTTAAACTTCCCAAAAATGCTTTTTGTCCCCAAAGCGCTAAAGTAACATAATAATGCAGCGCCAAATAAGTTGCAGTAAGAATCCCTAAAAGTTTAAAAAGTTCAATCGCTAGGCCATTCCTGCGAGAAATATAAATTATCCTCCAGGCAACGATGAGAATGAGCAAGTCTAAATAATTAAATCGGCTAAATAACTGCTGATCCATTTTTTCTCCTTATCTTGAATTTATTCGAAAGTATAACATATCTTGAAGGGGATTGTCAAGGAAAGCACTAAAAAAATACGGCTCTTAAATACCTTGCTGCCAATAACTAACGGTAATTTTTAACCCCTGATTAAAACTAACCATCGGACGAAATTTAAGAAATTTCTCCGTCATCTTAATATCGGCCAAAGTCTTAAAAACATCTCCTGGCCGCACCTTTAAGAGTAGCGGCGAGATATTTTTACCTAAAATTTTATTCAAAATCCGCACCAGTTCTAAAATTGAAGTGTCCTGGCCTCCGGCGACATTAAAAACCCCATGTTTTACCTTTACCGCCTTTACCGCGAGTAAATTTGCCTGAACCACATTTTGCACAAAAGTAAAATCTCGCGACTGCCGACCATTACCAAATATTGGCGGAGGCGTGTTTTGCAGTAAGCAATTAATAAATTTAGGAATCACTACCGCATATTCATCATCTAAGGCTTGGCG
>CAIVOB010000108.1 GCA_903907475.1 Candidatus Omnitrophota bacterium | reverse complement strand
TCATTGGGCTAAATTTTTTAAATTATCTTTTGGGGATGTCCTTTTACCGGTTATTACCGGATATTTGGTGTTGGGTTTATTTTTAGGAGTAGCCAGCTATTTAATAACTTTTTTTATAATTAGGAGGAATATTCATGGAAATAAAACAACTTACTAGAAACATAAAAGATGATTTTAATCGCGTGGTCAGCCTGGCGGGTGTTATTCCGCTACTGGTTTTTATTTATTTAGTGGTGGGAAAACTTGCCAGTTTTAAGGTCCTAGTCGGCGAAGTAGGATATATTATTATGGCGACGATTGGCGTTTTTGTGATGGGTCTGGTGGTGGGCAGAAGAATGCTCATGTCAGTAACCTATAAATTGATTGAAGATAACCAGAAAATTTTAAATATCCAGCAGGAATTAATTGAAAAGAGTCGTTTGGCGGCAATTACTGAAACGGTGTTGGCGTTAGGAGACCAAGTAAATAATCCGCTTTTGGTTATTAGCGGAAATCTGGAACTTTTGGATTCAGAGATTAGAAGTTTAGCAGCTGGAGACAAAATTCATAATCGTATTGAAACCATGCGCAATAACTTTAAGAAAATTTATGAGGTTACCGATAAAATGTCTAAATTGACTAAAGTGGAATTAACAACGATTCATGGTGATACGCGCATGATTGATTTAGGAAAGTCGACCTCCAAATAATTTTATTTTAATTTCGCAAGATTAATCGCGCTTTTTTGGTTTCTCTTCCAGGAAAATTTTCTTCTCTCGGGTCCCCACAAACTAAGAAAAAATGTACTATTGGCGATAAGGTTTGTGTAAAATGATTGAATTCAGGGCTTGTTGACTTTTACGGATAAGGGTGTTAAAATGGTGAAAATTTGGAGGAATAATGGCGATCGATAAGCAAACCGTAGAGCAGGTGGCGCATTTAGCGCGCATCAACCTGGAACCTGAGGAACTAGAGAAATTATCCCGGCAATTGCATGATATTTTGGGTTTTATTGATCATTTAAGTAAATTGGATGTTACCAATGTTGCTCCTGCTAGCCATATCCTGCCGATTAGTAATGTTTTGCGGGAAGACAATGTTTGGCCGAGCTTGACTCCGGATCAGGCATTAGAAAACGCACCGCGGAGAAATAAAAACTTCTTTAGTGTCCCAAAAGTAATTGAATAATATGGAGTTAAATCAATTAACAGCACACGAATTATTAGATAAATTAAAGAGTAAACAGATTACTGTTTCGGCTCTAGAATCTGCGCTTGGTGCTTGCTTAAGGAAGAATGAACCCCAGGTTAAAGCTTATGTGAGGATGGATCTTAATGCTTTGCCAACCGCAAATAGCCAATCGCAAGCGGAAATTGGGGGCCTGCCGATTACGATTAAAGATAATATTTGCACCCTAGGGTTGCTTACTGAATGCTGCTCTAAAATTTTAGAAAATTTTCGCCCGCCGTATGACGCGACGGTAATTACTAAATTAAAAGCTGCCGGTTTAAGAATTTTTCCCTTTAAAGCTAATATGGATGAATTTGCTTTTGGTTCATCAACGGAAAATTCTTTTTTTGGCCCCACGCGTAACCCTTGGAACCTCGATACTGTTCCGGGCGGTTCTTCTGGCGGTTCGGCCGCGGCGGTAGCCAGTGATGAAGCAATTTGGGCGCTGGGTTCAGATACTGGCGGTTCAATTCGTCAACCGGCTTCTTTTTGCGGGGTAGTAGGATTAAAACCTACTTATGGCAGAGTTTCGCGTTACGGATTGATTGCTTTTGCGTCCAGTTTAGATCAAATCGGCCCGCTAACTAAGGATGTGAAAGACGCGGCAATCTTAACGCAAATTATTTCCGGGTATGACGCAAAAGATTCTACTTCGATAAATTTAGCGGTGCCGGATTATACGCAAAGTTTAACCGGTGATATCCGAAATTTAAAAATTGGAATCCCGAAAGAATATTTTGTTGCCGGGTTAGATCCGGAAATAAAATCGATTATTGAAGAGGCAATTAATAAGCTTACAAATTTAGGCGCCAAAATTCAAAATATTTCTTTACCGCATACCGATTATGCCGTACCAGTTTACTATATCATTGCTACCGCTGAAGCCAGTTCGAATCTTGCTCGTTTTGACGGAGTGCAATTTGGTTTTCGCGCGCCAGCAGATAATTTATTACAGATGTATAAGAAGACGCGCGCCGAAGGTTTTGGCGCGGAAGCTAAGCGCAGGATTATATTAGGCACCTTTGCGTTATCGCATGGTTATTATGATGCTTATTATTTACGGGCTTTAAAAGTGCGTACCTTAATTAAACAGGATTTTGATCGGGTATTTAAGGATTATGATTGTATTGTTTGCCCGACTTCGCCCACCGCGGCTTTTAAAATTGGGGAGCGCACCGCGGATCCTTTAAAAATGTATTTATCAGATATTTATACTATTTCCGCTAATTTGGCCGGGCTTCCGGCGATATCAATTCCCTGCGGTTTTACTAAAAAAGGTTTACCGGTAGGCTTACAGATTATGGCCAAGCCTTTTAATGAAGAATTACTTTTTAGGGTGGCACATACTTTTGAGCAACACACTGAGTGGCATAAACGTAGGGCCCAACTATGAAGTACGAAACGGTAATCGGATTAGAGGTGCATCTACAACTTAATACTAAAACTAAAGCGTTTTGCGCTTGTGGAATGGAATTCGGGCGCGTGGCTAATTCTACGGTTTGTCCGGTGTGTTTGGGTTTTCCCGGAACGCTTCCGGTTTATAATAAGGCAGCGCTTAATTCAGCAATCAAGCTGGCTTTGGCTTTCAACTGTCAGATTCAGGAACAAACAAAGTTCGATCGAAAAAATTATTTTTATCCGGATTTACCTAAGGGGTATCAAATTTCACAATATGATTTACCGTTATCAAGAAATGGTTATTTAAATATTATTAGTGCGGAAAAAACAAAACGCATTGGTATTACCCGAGTGCATTTAGAAGAGGATGCCGGAAAATTAATTCACGAGGAAACTGAAAGTTTAGTGGATTTTAATCGTACCGGAGTGCCGCTGCTTGAAATTGTCAGTGAGCCGGATATGTATAACCCCCAAGAGGCTTTCGATTATTTAACTTCCTTAAAAAGCATTATTGAATATTTGGATGTCTCGGATTGTGATATGGAAAAAGGGTCTTTACGCTGCGATGCTAATATTTCTTTACGTTTACAAGGAGCAAAAGAATTAGGGGTAAAAACCGAATTAAAAAATATGAATTCATTTAAAGGCGTCAAAGATGCTTTAACTTTTGAAGCGAGCCGGCAAGCTGAATTATTAGAGTCCGGACAAGTTTTAACGCAGGAGACGCGGCTTTGGGACGCGGTCAAAAACGAAACCGTGACGATGCGCACTAAAGAAGGAGCCAAGGATTACCGCTATTTTCCCGATCCGGATTTAACGGTTTTTATTATTGACCGCAAGATGGTAAGCGAGATTGCCGAATCACTTCCGGAGTTACCTCAGGAGAAAATGGAGCGTTTTATTAAGGATTATGGTTTGTCGGCCTATGACGCGAAAATTTTAGTGAGTTCTAAAAAAAACGCGCAGTTGGCGGAAGATTACCTGCAAAGTTATCCGGATAAAGATAAGAAAGCAATGGTTAACTGGTTGATCGGCCCGCTACTTTCAGAGGCAAATGCCCGAAAAAAAGAACTTCATGCTTTGGAGCTTTCAAAACAAGAATTAATTAATCTAATCGGTTTTGTGCAGAGGCAAGAGATTTCGCATTTAAATGCCAAAAGCGTGCTAACGCAAATGTTAGATACTGGTCTCGGTGCTGCAGAAATTATCAAAAAG
>CAIVOB010000107.1 GCA_903907475.1 Candidatus Omnitrophota bacterium | reverse complement strand
TTATATTTTATTTTTAGAATATTTTCTATAAATAGTATTTTTAGCGATACGCCGATTCGGACAACGCTGGCGCAAAGGTTTCCAGGTTTTTTAGTGGCTTTCACTAATTATATGGGAATTTTATTTTTCCCCGTTGATTTGCATATGGAGTATGGGGGTAGATTATTCGGCTTTTTTGCGCCAAAAGCAATATTAGGATTTATTATTATACTGTCGTTATTAATTTGTGTTTTTTGGGCTAAGAATTCAAAACGGCTGTTTTCTTTTGCGATCCTTTGGTTTTTTATTGCAATTCTGCCGGTTTCTAATCTTTATCCGCTCAATGCTTATATGGCGGAACACTGGCTTTATTTACCGTCCATTGGTTTTTTTATGATTTTAGGGGGGAGTCTTACTTCTTTCTTTGAAAAAGATAAATTTAAATTTGTGGCATTGGGTTTACTAATTTGTTTGTTATTTATTTATGCTAGTTTGACTATTAGGCAGAATGTTTACTGGAAGGAGGAACTGCCTTTTTATCAACGGACCTTAGCATACTCTCCGTGGAGTGCCAAAGTACATAATAACTTAGGAAATCTTTATGCTAAATTGGGGGATAAATATAAAGCGCAAAAAGAATACCTTAAGTCTATTGCATTTGATCCGAGTGCTGTTTATGCCTATCGTAATTTAGGTGATTTTTATTGCCTTGCGGGAAATTATCTTGAAGGAATAAAAATGTATTTAAAGGCAACTCAAATAGATCCACGGGATGCCGACGATTATAATAATATTGGCTATACTTTTATCACTTTAGGTAGAAATGAAGAGGGTATAAAATACTGCCAGATTGCCTTAAAACTAAATCCTTCTTCGTCTCGAGCTTATTATAATCTGGGAAATGCTTATTATAATTTAAGGGAAAGTAGAAAATCTATTACGATGTTGGAAGAAAGCGTAAAGTTTGATCCGCGGAATTTAGAAGCTTATAATAATCTGGCTTCGGGATATGCACAGTTAGGTAATGCTACAGAGGCAATAAGGTTATGGAATAAATGTTTAAAGCTTAATCCTGATTTCATGGTCGCGCATTTTAACTTAGCGGTATTTTATTTTCAGCGTCATGAATATGACCTGGCAATTAAACATTGTGATCAGGTTATCGCATTAGGGGCTCAGGTGGATGGGAAATTCTTAACTGCATTAAAGCCTTTCAGGAAAAAGTAGTGGATGTTTCTATTTTTGGCATGCTATAATATTAAAAATTAATAATCTAGAGGTGAATTAAAAAATTATGGGTTTTACTTATTTAAAGGAAGTTCCTACTCCGGCAGAGATTTGTCAAGCGATGCCGCTACCTGCTAAATTTATTAAAGTTAAGGCGGCACGCGATAAGGACATCTTGGCGGTTTTAAAAGGCCAGGATGATCGGTTGCTTTTGATTATTGGCCCCTGCTCCGCAGATAATGAAGACGCGCTTTCGGAGTATGTTCTACGTTTATCCCGGATACAAAATAAAGTTAAAGAAAAAATAATCTTAATTCCACGGATTTATACTAATAAGCCGCGCACGACCGGACAGGGATATAAGGGGATGTTACATCAGCCTAAGGCTTCCGGCGACCCGGATATTTCCCGGGGGATTAAAGCGATTCGCAAGATGCATTTGCGGGTTTTGAGTGAATCCGGATTAACTGCCGCTGATGAAATGCTTTATCCGGGTAATTATCCTTACCTGGAGGATGTTTTAAGCTATGTTACCATCGGAGCGCGTTCGGTGGAGAACCAGGAACATCGCTTAACGGTGAGTGGCTTAGATATTGCGGTGGGCATGAAGAATCCCACGAGCGGGGATTTGAATACTCTATTAAATTCCGTCCAGGCAGCGCAGATTCAGCATACTTTTATTTATAATGGCTGGGAGGTTAAAACTAAAGGGAATCCTTTGGCGCATTGTATTTTGCGGGGAGCGATTAATCATTATGGCGTAAGTATTCCTAATTATCATTATGAAGATTTAATTAATTTTAACCAAAGTTATCTGAAGCGTAATTTGGCTAATCCGGCGATTATTGTTGATACTAATCATGCTAATTCTGATAAAAATTTTCGCCAGCAACCGCGTATTGCGCTTGAGATCATGCATAGTCGCGGGCAATCTAAAGCATTGAAAAAAATGATTAAGGGGCTGATGATTGAAAGCTATTTAGTGGAAGGCAGTCAGGATGTTTTAGGTAAGGTTTTCGGGCAGTCGATTACTGATCCTTGTTTAGGTTGGGATGAGGCTAAAGAGTTAATTTTAAAATTAGCACAGCAAGCTTAAAATAGGAGACGACAATGAGTTTAAGATTTGATTTTAATAATCTTTTAGATTTTAGCGTGGGAGAGCAAGGGGTGAGTCGAAATGAGATTATAGAAATTCTACCTTTGGCAGAAAACGCCGCAGCGCATTTAATAAAAATTATTAATGATCCTGTAAGCAGG
>CAIVOB010000106.1 GCA_903907475.1 Candidatus Omnitrophota bacterium | reverse complement strand
ATTGTGAAGTTGATTCCAGCTACGGCCATGATGCTTTTCTTTTGGAAGTTAAAGAAGAGACACATTTAATTGAACATTTTTTGAAAAAAGTATTTTATGCTTATGAGGTGACTGGTGATTACGGCGCATAAAGAGGTACAGCTTGACCATAAGGTGATATTGGATTTAATTAAATCGCAGGCAACGGTATTAGATTTAGGTTGCGGCACCGGTGATCTTTTATACCTTTTAATTAAGGAAAAGAAAGTGCGTGGCCAGGGGATTGAAATTGATGAGCAGGCGATCTATAAATGCGTTGCTAAGGGGTTGAACGTTTTTCATGGTGATGTTGATAGCGGCTTGGCGGAATTTAGTAGTAAATCATTTGATTATGTAGTTTTAAATCAAAGTTTACAGCAAATTTTGCACGTCGATAAAGTTTTGACGGACGCTTTACGCGTGGGCAGAAAAGTCGTCGTCGGAGTTCCTAATTTCGCGCATTATAAATCGCGGCTCCAGATGTTTTTTCAGGGTAAAGCTCCGGTTACCGGGGCCCTACCTTATCAATGGTACGAAACACCGAATTTACATTTTTTGAGTATTCGTGATTTTAAAAATTATTGTCATTTTAAAGAAATTACGATTGAGCGCAGTATTTGTATTGGGGAGGAAAGAAAAGTTCCGCTTCTCTCTAATTTATTTGCCCAAACCGGTATATTCTTAATCACGAAATAGGAGGAAAAGATGCCTTATATTAATTTAAAGCTAGTGGGTAAACTTACTAGGGTGCAGAAAGAAAAAATTGCTCAAGAATTTTCTGATACCTTATTGAAGGTTGCGGGCAAGCCCAAGGAGGCGTTGTATTTAGTGATTGATGAGGTTAACGGTGAGAATTGGGCTAAAGGAGATAAATTTTTTGGTTAAATAAAGTTGTTTTATGTTAAAGAATCAGGTATACTATGTTTATGAGATTTATTTTAAAAGGTTTGATTATTTTTATAATTTTTTCTTTAGTAACCGGTTCGGTGTTGGATTATGTTTATGCTAATGTAACCGGGGCTTGTTCTTGTTGTGATAGTAAATGCTCCGGTACCTCAGGCGCAAAGAGTTGTCATGACACTGCTAAAGCTTGTCTTTGTCGTTATTCTGCACCTCTCCAAGTATATCTGTTGAAAAACGAGGTTTTACCTAAACCCGAACTTTGTGGATATTTGGCACACAATCTGCAATTTTTTTATACTTACCTTTCTAATGAAGATATCTTCCATCCTCCAAAAATAAACCTCTTTTAATTTTAAATTAGAATAATTATTTTAAGGAGGTTTACGATGAATAAGTATCTGTTTATAATTGCTCTTATTGTGGCGATGTTCTGCGCTAATAGTTATGTTTGGGCAGCGGATTCCTGTTGTTTAGGGAAGGCCTGTATTTGTACAAAAGCCGGTTGTTGTGTTAACGGAAAATGTGCTTGTCAGGGTGCTTGCTGTACCAAAGATAGCTGCAAATGTGCTGATGGTAAATGTAGCGCAAAGTGTAGCTGCAAGTAGTTAGATGAAAAAGGTGGGGGAGAGAGTAATTTCTCCTCCACCTTTTTTCGGTGCTCACTTGAAAAGTGGCAAAAAATATGTTATATTCGTTGTGTAGGTTGACAAAGTGACATTTTGACAATTTGGTAATTGTACCTAATGAAAAGGCTAACCAGTAGTAATACTGGGGCGCAAAGCTTCCGATCCTTGGGGAAATACGAGGAAAGCGGGGTTGCCAAGTAGGGTGAAACCCTAAAAGGCTCTTTTTAGGGTTTTTTTGTTTATAGGGGCGAAAAGAAAGGAGTAATAAGCATGAAGAAGATCTTGTCTAAAGTGATGAGCAAGAACAAGAAGCAGCAAAAAAAACATTTTAGTTTTCTTAAAGCTTTACGGTTTTATGAAGGTATGCCTTTGTTCGGAGTGCGGCATTAAATATAGTAAAATTTTACTTGATTTTTTCAGAAAATTATTTATAATGGGGGAGGTGATTGGATATGCAACACAGTGGGGGGCAGGTCTTTACGCATAGAGTAATCACCATGTTAGGCCGTCAAGAGTTGGATTATTTAGATAAAATTGGTAAAGATGCTTTGTTCTCTACCGGCCATAAACTTTCCTATAATGATATTCTAAAGGCTTTGATTGATTTTGCGCTTGAAGCAGGAGTATCCGGGGAAAAAATAGATTCAATTCAGGCTTTAAAGAATAAGATTCTTAGTCGATTAAGTAAATAACCGTAGTGCATAACAAGGAGGTAGTTAGATGAAGATGGTAATCCTAGTATTATGCGTGATGGTGCTGATGTTGGGAATTGTTTCAGTTAGTTATTGTGAAGAAGAGGCGGATGGTTACACGGTAATTAAAGGCCCTGCTTATCAGGTCGATCGTGATCAGATACCTTACAAAACTGAACCGATTAATAAGCTTGAGCGTGGAATAATTAATATCGCGACATTTTGGTTGGAAATACCTGCTGAAGTAGCTAAAATTTCTAAAGAGCAGGATCCGGCGGCCGGGATGACAGTGGGTTTAGTTGATGGCACCGTTACGAGCGTGGTGCGTGGTTTTACGGGTATTTATGATGCTTCTACATTTATGATGCCTTCGTATTCGAAGCCGGCGATGAAACCGGAGTATGCTTGGAAAGCGGCGGATGATAAATTACGTGCTTTGTTTTGGTAAAAAATAGTAAGTTATAATTTTAAAGAAAATGGGCGTCCTTGAAGATTTAAGGGCGCTCATTTTCTTTATTTTTTTTTGTTAGATTTGGTGGGTTCCTGCGTCAATTGGGCAGGAGGTGGCAAAATGCGTAAGCTCATTGTTAGTTTAGTGTTGTTTGCGGTAATGGTTTGGTTTCAATGTTTATGGGCAGCGGATCTAACTTGGAAGAATATTAGCAGAGAAAATGTGGCAGCACAATGTATCTTAATTAACACTGAAAATCATAAAACAATTTTCGTGGGTTTTAAAGGTTATATTCTAAAAAGTACTGATGCTGGAGAAAATTGGAAGAATGTTTTGCGCCTCAGCTCTAAAAATCAAAAGGTTAACCAGTTAATTTATGATGTTAATAGTTTTAAGACTATTTATGCTGCCACGGATAACGGGCTATATCGCAGTCAGAACTTAGGAGGAACTTGGGAAAGAATTTTTAAGGGGAAAAATAATCAGGAGAATCAATGTACTGCTATCGCCAGCTCAATTACTACTTTGTGCGTGGGGACAAAATTCGGGGTTTTTACGAGTCAGGATCAAGGACGGAGTTGGAGTAAGGAAGTTAGAGTTATTGGCAACCAAGAAATCTTGAATATCGATGTAAATCTTAAGCAAAAAAACATTATTTATTTGGCAGCAATTAATGGGTTATTTAAATCTAGTAGTAGCGGTCTAAATTGGGAGAAAATTTACTCTAGTTATCTTTGCGCTGTAGATAATGATATTATTGATGATCGCCAAGATACTGATGCAGAAGTTAAAAAATCTCAATTGCGTTTTGTAAAAGCGGATAATAATAATTTGAATTTGCTTTATTTTTCTTCAGCGCAAGGAGTTTATCGCAGCCTGGATCAAGGAAAAACTTGGAATAAATTAACGGAGTATGGTTTATTGAGTGCTGATGTAAAGATGGTGTGTTTGGCTGATAATTCTCAAATTTTTGCTCTTACCGCTTCCGGGGTTTTTACTTATTTAGATGAGCGTTGGCGCGAGCTTTCTTTAGGGCTCGCTGAAAATAACTGCAATTTTTTAAGTTTAGATCAAGAGGGTGGAATTTACCTCACCGGAGATAAAGGAGTTTTTAAGGCGACCTTGGAGGAGAGCCGCGTAAATATTGTACGCTCAGGAGCACTGCAAGAGTATTTAAAATCTGAACCGAGCATTAGAGACGTGCAGTTGGCGGCGATTAAATACGCTGAAGTTAGCCCGGAGAAAATTGCTCTCTGGCGTAATAAGTTAACCCGAAAAGCGTTATTACCGCAATTAAATATTGGTTTGGATCGTAATACAACTGATTTATGGCATTGGGAGGGGGGTTCGACTACTAAAGCCGATGATGATACTTTGCGCCGCGGTAAGGATAATGTCGATTGGGATGTAACTTTGAGTTGGGATTTAAGCGATTTAATTTGGAACCATGTGCATTACATACCCTATTGGAATGGGAGAAGTTTAACTATAAAACAGGGGTTTTGCTCAACGTTTAGTGTTCATCTCGAGGGTTGCCCTACGTTTTGAGCCCTTGTTAGTTGCCAGCTTCATTAGAAAATGTTTGTTTTTACTTTGTTAGGGGCTCAAGTTTTGCATCGTGGGGAGGGGATACGTATAGGGTATTGATAAACGTGTCTCTAAAATTGCTACAGTTTTTTTGGGATTTGGATTCTTGGCGCTATAGAATTTTTAGAAATATCGGGTATTGGTAAGTGGATGAAAATAAATGAATAATAAATTTTACACTAATTCTACAGGCGGCTCTTGGGAGCGTCTGGTGGTTGGGACGGGGGATTTAAAACCATCCCTAAGTTCTTATAAAATTCCTTCGCAATATCAGGATTCATTACTACAGAATAAAGAATCTCGCCCTCATTATTCGCTGGGTCGTTTTTTATTCCTAATGAAAGGTGGAATAATCCGTTTCTTACGCCGTATTGCCAAGAATCAACATAGTGAAAATCTTTAGCTTCTGATTTAAACTTAAAAGGTTGTTGTTCCATCGTTACCTCCTTGATTGTATGGTAAATTTAGGGCTATCGTTGTTGGATTGGAAAATAGTTTAGATAAATTGAGATGAGAGAAAATAAGAAAACAAAGAATATAAATATTTTTATCCATTCGGGTTTAGGTTTTGAAACATAT
>CAIVOB010000105.1 GCA_903907475.1 Candidatus Omnitrophota bacterium | reverse complement strand
TGCTTTGTTGATTTGTTTGGCCAGCGAGCCCATCTCTTTAGCGGTACCGGTTAAACCGTGAATGAGAAAACAAAGATTTTTATCCCCTGGAAGAAAGAAGCTCGTGTTGGGGATATTGGTCACCAGACGTGAGTCTTCTTTTAAAGAAAAAATAATCATAATTTTAAATGATGTTTTTAGTGTTTCTTAAAATAAAGCTAGGTAAGGATAGCTATTTTAAAGGTTTTTCTTACGTACTTGATTATTCTATGTTAAAATGAACGCAAATTCAAGGAAACTCTTATTATTGGCAATTAAGGCTGAGGGATTTTTAATCTCGATTTTAAAAAATAAAAATCATGTTTAAGAAAAAAGTGACGTTTAAAATTTTGTTGCTCTTAGTCAGCAGTGATATATTAGAAACGATGATGCAATTTTTTTACAAGAAGAGTGCTTTAGCGCAAAATGGTTTTCAGGTTGTTGATTTGGCGAGCGCCGTAATTTTCCTAAAACAAGTTGCTTGCTCGCCATTTTTATGGGCGGCGCTCTCGGTGGTAGTATTGATATTCGTGATTTGGTCGACAGTGCTTTCTAAGATAGATTTGAGCGTCGCGGTACCAATTGCTAGTTTTAGCTATATTCTTATTTTGATCGTGGCTAATATTTTTTTGCATGAGCAAATTACTTTTTTGCGTCTGGTAGGAGTAGTTTTTATTTTAGGAGGCGTGATATTGGTCTCTTTAAGTAGTAAAGAAAAAGCTAAGGAGTGTTTGAAGTGAAAGAAAGTTTATTAATTATTCTTCCCCTGATAGCATTAACCTGTATTTGCGATACAGTGAATCAGTTAATTCTTAAGTCCGCGATTGATTCTTTGAATGCTGCGCCTTCCGCTAATGTTTTTAAAGTATTTAAATTTATTTTTCAGCTGGTGATTAAACGGCGGCTTTGGGTCGGCATTATTTTTAGTATTTTATCTGTCTGTATTTGGCTTTTGGTGCTTTCTAAAGCGGAACTTAGTTTCGCGTTCTCCGCGGATAGTATGCGTTACATTTTTATTGCCTTAGCGGCGCGTTTTGTTTTAAAAGAGAAGATTACTCCTATACGTTGGGTAGGCACCGGATTAATTACCGTGGGAATCGTCTTGGTAAGTTTAAGTTAGAAATTATTTTGATTTATTAACGGGTCCCTGCCTACCGTTAGGCAGGCTGTCACTTTGTGTTGTAAATATTGTTGAATTGTTCTATCTATGGGAAAATATTAAATTATGAGCCCTAGAATTATTGCTTTAACGGTTTTTATTCTCGCCTATATTTTGTTTATCCTTCTTCCGCAGCGGCGCACGCTTGTGGCTTTGGGCGGCAGTTTGTTACTTGTTTTAACGCGGACGATTTCTCTTCCGGAAGCTTTTTTGGCGGTTAATTGGAATGTCATGGGAATTTTTGTCGGTACTTTAGTCATTGCCGATGTCTTTATGCAAAGCCGCGTTCCGGCTTACATTGCTGAAATTATTGTTGACCGCGCCAAAAGTACTACCTGGTCGATCCTATTAATTTGCCTACTTACCGGATTTATTTCTGCTTTTGTGGAGAATGTAGCGACGGTTTTAATTGTTGCCCCGATTGCTTTGGCTTTAGCCAAGAAATTAAAAATTAATCCGATGAAGATGATGATTGCGATTGCCGTCTCTAGTAATTTACAAGGCACGGCAACATTAATCGGAGATCCGCCAAGCATGCTTTTAGGAGGTTTTGCAAAAATGAATTTTGGGGATTTTTTCTTTTATCAAAGAAAACCGAGTATATTTTTTGCGGTAGAATTGGGGGCGTTGGCTTCATTTTTTGTGCTTTATTTTATTTTTAGGAAGCATAAAGAAAAGGTGCAGTTATTAGCGGTAGAGAAGGTGCGCTCCTGGATTCCGACGATTTTATTGGTGGGCTTGGTTATTTTATTAGCGTTATCCTCATTTTTGGACACCGGTTTTAGTTTTTTAGCCGGACAGCTTTGTATGGTTTTTGGAGTGGTGGCTTTAATTTGGGATAAGTTTACGAATCAAAAATCGCTGCGCGCCGGGTTAAAAGCGTTAGATTGGGAGACGACCTTTTTTCTTATCGGAATCTTTATTATTGTTGGGGCGATTAGCCTTACTGGTTGGATTGAGGTGATTGCTAATTATCTAGCGCAGCTGGTGGGGGGTAATATTCTCTTTGGATTTGTGAGCATTGTTACGCTTTCAGTAGTGCTTTCGGCTTTTATCGATAATGTTCCATTTCTTGCGGCGATGCTGCCGGTAGCGATGATTATGGCTGCTAAATTAGCGATTAATCCTGCACTTTTTCTTTTTGGACTGTTGATTGGGGCAAGTTTGGGCGGAAATATTACTCCGATTGGCGCTTCGGCTAATATTGTTGCCTGTGGACTGCTTAAAAAAGAAGGCTATCCGGTGAAGTTTATTGATTTCATGAAGATTGGGATTCCTTTTACACTGGTGGCGGTAAGCGCGGCGAGTTTATTTGTTTGGTTTATTTGGAGGTAAAAAAATTTCTTGACAAATGATACTATTGTGGTATCATTAACCAGTAAAGGGGGTGATTGATTATGTCAGTGACGATTAAGTATATGTTGCGGCCGGTAGCGCATTGTAAAGAAGGCTGCAGTAGGTAGTCCCGGGCATGACGTTAAACTACCCCTTCGTTTTTATTTATTTTTTTCTTTTTAGGAGCAGAAGGTCATGAAATTAATTACTCGAAATACCGATTACGCGCTGCGGGCGATTTGTTATATTTCTATACACCAAAGGATTGTTTCCGTAGCGGAATTAGTGCGCGTGTTAGGAGTCCCTCAGCCTTTTATGCGTAAAATTTTACAAAAATTGAATCAACAAAAAATACTGCAATCATTTAAAGGGTCAAATGGAGGTTTTAAGCTCAAGATTTCACCGCATAAAATTTCCATTATTAAAATTATGCGTATTTTTCAGGGAAGAATAGGAATTAACGGGTGTTTTTTAAAAAAAGATATTTGTCCTAATCGCGGTAAATGTGTCTTAAGAAAAAAAATCCAAAGTATTGAAGATAACGTTATTCGTCAACTGACACAAATTAATATTGCCGCGTTAGTTTAAAAAACCGAAGCTAAAAAAGAAAGTTATTATGGATTAGAATAAAGGAATTAGTAATTTTTTGGAAAGAGTATATCGTTTAAAGATTTGACGATTAGTATTTGAGGAGAAGAAATAAATTGAATAAATGTCCGGGACAAGCGGCGCGAGAAATAATTTCCCAAAATATTGTTTGTAATATTTGCCAGCAGACAGTAGAGATTTTTTCGGATGAGATTCAAACGCGTTGCCCAAAATGCAAAAATTTAGTTTATCAGGAGGTTTTGCCGACCTGTATTGCCTGGTGTCGGGCAGCCAGAGAGTGCGTGGGAGAAGAAAAATGGAAGCATTTAAAAAATAAATAGATCAAAAGGAGGAGCGCGTGTTTTGCTATCAGTGTGAACAAACAGCTGGGGGAAGCGGTTGCACTAAATCAGGGGTCTGCGGTAAGAATGAGGATATCCAAAGTTTACAAGATATACTTTTATTTGGTTTAAAAGGCATTGCTGCTTATGCCTATCATGCCCGGGAATTAGGCGCGCATGATGAAGAAGTTGATGCTTTTATGCATGAGGCGCTTTTTAAAACGATTACGAATGTGAGTTTCGATTTAAATCAATATTTGGATTTAGTTTTAAAATGCGGAAAAATTAATCTTAAAGTAATGGAACTTTTAGACCAAGCACATACGCAAAGATTCGGTAATCCTGTGCCCACGGAGGTCGAAACTGGAACCAAAGCCGGCCCGGGAATTTTAATTACTGGGCATGATCTTTTGGATCTGTACGAATTGCTTAAGCAGACTCAAGGAACCGGCGTGAATATTTATACCCATAGTGAAATGCTTCCGGCTCATGGTTATCCGGAGCTGAAAAAATTTAAACATTTAGTGGGT
>CAIVOB010000104.1 GCA_903907475.1 Candidatus Omnitrophota bacterium | reverse complement strand
GCACGGTTCCGTCACATTTAAGTCAGAGAGCGACGCAGCCGACCCGAGCGTAGTTGCGCCACGCTGGGGCGCAACAAGCGTCCCCGCGAAAACCAAGTCAAGACAGGACCCGCTAACTTCGTGGTATGATTCGGAATAGAATACACCTTGCGCTTATAGGCGCCTGGCCCAAATTGGAATTGGGCCAGTGTTGCCTTGTGGCGAAAATTGCGCAAGTGTGTCCTTGTGGACAATTTTTCAAGGCGTAAGGTTAAAATGTCCCTGAGGAATTTTAGATTTTAATCGAATTTAGGGTAGGATTTGGCGTTTGTCTTTTACGAAGTTACTTTTTTCTACACTTTTGGCGAGCTTCTTGAGTTCCGCACCAATTTCTCCGATTTGGGCGACGTGGGTAATTTCCCGGGTAAGATTTGTCACTATTCCGATCGAAACTGAAATGAGAGCGATCTTTTCTATTTCTCCTTGGCGGTTATGTCCGGTAATAAAGCCGCATTCTTTATCTTCGGGGCTGTAAAATAATTTTGTGGATTTATCGAAATCCTGGACTATTTTTTCACAGATTTTATCCGCCAAAATGGGAGTAGTAATAATGACAAAATCATCGCCTCCGATATGCCCCACGAAATCTTGAGGATCGCCGAATTCTTTTACCGCGCTCAGTAAGATGCGGGCAGTTTCGCGAATCACATCATCACCGTGTTCAAATCCATATTTGTCATTGTAGGCTTTAAATTTGTCCAGATCCACATAACAAACGGCGTAAGGAGCTTTACTGGCAATACATCTGGAAAGTTCGTTTAAAATGGAAACATTTCCCGGTAAGCGGGTCAGCGGGTTAGCTTCGAGGTCTCTTTTGGTGCGTCTTAAGACCATGCGGATTCTGGCGAGTAATTCTTTGGGTTCAAAAGGTTTAACAATGTAATCATCCGCTCCTGAATTGATGCCACTAATTTTGTCGCTGGTTTCGCCTTTTCCGGTGACCATAATAATTGGCAGGTGCGCTAGAAGCAGGTCGCCTTTTACTAAATTACAGACCTGGTTACCGTCGAGCTTAGGCATTTTATAATCTAAAAGTACCAGGTCTAAAGGTTTGGCGCGAATTATTCTTAAGGCTTCTTCGCCATTTTCCGCCTCGATTGTTTCGTAATCTTCTTCAGAAAGAGTAATCTTAAGAATATCTCTAATATCCGGATCATCGTCGGCAATTAAAATTCTGGCGGTCATAATTTTATACTCCTGCGTTAACGGTAAAACTAAAGGTGGCGCCTTCTCCAAGCTTACTTTCCACCCAAATTTTTCCAAAATGCGCTTCGATAATATGTTTTACCAGCGCCAGGCCTAATCCGGTACCCTTAACTTCTTGATTAATAGCATTATCAACGCGGTAGAATTCTTCGAAAAGTTTTTCTTGCGCGTCTTCGGGGATGCCAAATCCGTTATCGCTCACATTAATTTGCACGGATTTATCGCAGCGTTTGGTAGTAATGCTAATTTTTCCTTTTTCTGGAGTAAATTTTAAAGCATTGCCAATGAGATTAATAAAAACGCGTTCAATTTGTCTCCGGTCTACCATAATTTTCTGGCAATCCGGAGAAATGACGCAGCTAAAATTAATGTTTTTAGTTTTTATTTGCTCCGCCAATAAATCCGCGACTTTATCGGTGATAGGCTTCAATTCCTGATTTTCGATTTGCATATCCACTTTACCGGACTCAATGCGCGAAATATCGAGTAAGTCATTTACCATGTGTACTAGTTCATCGCTGTGGCGGTTGATTTTTTCTAAACGAATTTTTATTTCATCTTGCACCGTGCCTAATTTTCCCGCCAGAAGTATGGCAGCGTATCCTTTAATCGAAGTTAGAGGAGTCCTTAGCTCATGAGAAACGCTGGAAATGAAATCGGTTTTACGGCGGCTTATTTTCGTGACTTCATCTAAAGCCTGGGTTAGCTGGCGGGTTCTTTCCTCGACTTTTAATTCCAGCCCTTGTTGTGATTCCCAAGTTTTTTCAAACAAACGGGCGTTGTCTAAACTCTGGCCGATTTGATTGGCCAGGATTGTAATTAACTCTTGGTCTCCTTCGGTAATATTAGTGACAGTTTTTTGCGTTCCCACGAAAATGAAACCTGAACTTCCTTCTTGCGTTAAAACCGGACAAATAATAAACGCGCGAACTAAAAATAAACGATGCAATTTGTCTTTCGCAAGAAATCCCGGGGGGATGGAGTTGGAAGACGCGGTTTTACCGCTTTGCATGAGTTCCAAGTAGTAATTTCCGTCGGTATTAATCGATTTTTTTAGTTCTAAAGACTCCTTTTCGTTATAACCTAAATTAAAATAAAGCTCAAATTCTTTTTTCGCGCTGTTCCATAAAAAAGCTAATGATTTTTCAAAACCTAACTTTTCAAGATGCTCGTTGTTAATTTTTTTAAAGACTTGTTTTTCTTCCAGGGTCGTATTTATTTCTCGTGATAATTTCTGTAAGGTGTTAAGCCCGGAAATTTTTTTATCCAATTCTTCTTGAGTTTTATTTAACTCCATGTCGGTGCGCATAATTAATTTTGCTTGTTCATCAATTTCATTTAAAGAGGAATTTAACCAGTTAACTTTTATAGTGAGCTCCTTAACGCGATTCATTTTTATAAAAAGCGCGATCGCTAAACTGGCAACGATGAGATAGAAACTGGAAATGATAAAGGGTGACATTTATTGCTCTCCTATGGCAAGGACGTTAATACTTTGATTGTGGAAATAAGCCCGGCCAAGATAATTAATCGCTTTAAGCGGCGCTTGTTCACCGTAAGTATAAATTCCGACTAACGGCGTGTTTTCTCCAAAAGTTGACTTTATAATCTCTAATTCCTTCTGATGTTGTTTACCTAAAAGCGAAAAGCGGGACGCCGAGTCAAAGATCATCACGAGTTTTGCTTTTTGGGTGCGCAGATTATTTTTTGCTTCTTGACAGGCAGCCGTGGCTGCTGCTAAGCAAGATTCTTTAGTGCTAATCATCAATCTAATTTTACTGTCTTGAGGAACGTCACCTTGGGTAACTAAAGATCCGTCATTTTTTATGGATTTAACATTGCGCAATAAGTATTCCTTTTCTCCTTGGAGATATACCCCAATGGGATAATAAATTGAAATTCGTTGTAGTTCTTTAGTTAAAGCCAGGAGGTCTTTAGCCAAATAATCTTCATAAAGTTTGACCGCCGGTTGCCCATCAATCTCTTCAATAATATTACCATAAGATTTAGTAATCTGGCGAATTTTTCCTAACGGTTGCCAACCGTGTTTAATTCCAAAACCAAAATTCATTTTTCCGCCCAAAAGCAATCCACAGCAGGAATCGCTTAAAACTTCATGATTATAGTATTGAAAAGTTTTACTAAAGGTGAAATTATCCGAAGCGGAAGCTCCGAGTAACGGAAAGCTGCGTCCGAGGCTTTCTTGAATTCCATTAATGAGGCTGGTGGCGTCGGCAATCAGTCCGTCGGAAAAAATAATACTCAAATCCCGATTAACATCTTTGCAGCCGTATAATAATTTGTCTCCCAGTTCTCGGCCGCAGTCTAAAGGGTTTTTTTGGGAGATATCTTTTACTGAGGCAATATTAAAAAACATTTGCGGGCTGAGATTAATTAATATAATCGCCAAACCATATCTAAAGATGCCTTTGTTAGTGATAATCCCTAAGCTACTGCAACCAGTGATAGGAATTTCTCCGAGTAAATTATTGATAATTTTTAAGATTGCCTCTTGGGCAAATTCCGCAGAGGTAAAAATTAGCGCCAGGTCAGCGTGGTAGGTGTCTAGGCCGATTATTGCTTGGCGGGTGGCTTCATTTGCAGCTTGAAGGGGATTTTTATTTTCACTGAAACCAAAGCTGATATTCATGTAGCCTAGTATATAATGCAAATATCGAGGGGTCAATAAAATTGTTGACTAAAGGCGCTTATATAGTAGAATAATTTAACAAATTTTGGCCCCATCGTCTAGCCTGGTCTAGGACGTCAGGTTCTCAGCCTGTAAACACCGGTTCAAATCCGGTTGGGGCTATTAAGTCTATCAACCGGCTTCCGTAAGGGGGCTTGGTTGGATTAGCGACTATATTAAGGAAGCATATTAAAAAAGAACTTATTCTGATAAGTGCGGTTTCTTCAAATTGGGGAATTGGGCTTATCCCGAATTTCTTTCTCCGACGTATTCCTTCTGTATTTCTAATACTTTCCGGGTTAACTCCGCAAGATTATAAAATAACGACGCAGCCTTTTAAGTTTTTCTGGGGTAAAAATGATTTCCGAGCGGATGTTTTGGTCGGGATTACTTGCACCACGGTAACTTCTTTCCAGGCTTATAAAATCGCCGATCGTTTTCGTCAGGCGGGGGCTAAAGTTGTGATGGGCGGGGTGCATGTTTCCGCGCTTCCCGCGGAAGCGTTAGCGCATTGTGATAGCGTTGTCGTGGGAGAAGCAGAATCCGTCTGGAAAGAGGTAATCTCTGATTATGAACACAATGTTTTAAAGAAAATATATCAGGGCCAGCCAGTAGATGATTTTTTTACTCCGCTTTATGATTATTATATGGGTTTAGATGCCAAGCTTTTAGCCCGGGTAAATGTTAAAATTAGCCGAGGATGTAAATTTAATTGTGATTTTTGCGCGCGGCCGAAAGAAAAATTGCGTTTTGCTAAGATTGAGCAAGTGGTGGAGTTAATGCGTAAAATTATTAATGCGCAAAGAAATTTTTTTAATCCACATCCGGTGATCGCGATTGAAGAAGATAATATCTTCTCCGATCCCGGTTATGCTAAAAAATTATTCCAGGCTTTGATACCTTTAAGGATGCGCTGGTTTTCGAATGCTTCAGTGGATATTGCTTTTGACGCGGAAGCTTTAACTCTAGCTAAGGCTAGCGGCTGTAAGCAGTTGTTTATCGGTTTTGAGAGTATTCATATTGCTGATTGCCATAAATTAACCTTGGGTAAAATAAAGAGTTATAAAGATTATTTTCAGGTGATTAAAAATTTAAAATCTTATGGCATTAAAGTAGTGGGCGCGTTTATTATCGGGCTGGATAGTTACCGGCATAAAGATTATTTAAAATTACTTGGGTTTTTTATTTGTACCGGATTTTCCCGGGCGCGGTTTTGGGTTATTTCCTTAACGATACTTACTCCTTATCCTGGCTCAACCTTATACGCGCGCCTGTTAAAAGAAGAGCGGTTAAAAATATTTGATTGGCGTAAGTATGATGTTTGGTTTAATGTGGTTTTTAGGCCTAAATCTATGCCCGCTTTAATGGTTAATTTCTGGTTTTTAGTTTTAAGAGCGAGCGCGTTTTTTTTAGCAACCAGTACTTGTTTAATTTTTTCGGGAATTTTTCTTTTTATGTTTTCAGATTTTATTCGCGCTATTTTTTCCAGCCAGATACGCGTTTTGCAGGAG
>CAIVOB010000103.1 GCA_903907475.1 Candidatus Omnitrophota bacterium | reverse complement strand
GGAGAGGCAATGGGAAAACCTGCCTCAATCACATCTACGCCGAGCTTTTCTAGAGCAAAAGCGACCTCCAGCTTCTGCTGTGGATTTAAAGCCGCACCCGGAGCCTGCTCCCCATCCCTTAATGTTGTATCAAATATTATTATCTTTTCCATTTTTTATCCAACTTAATATTATAAATTACATTATTACTTTTACGCGGGTGGCTGGGGTGTTTTCGCAGCGCGTCTTAGCGCAAGAAAATACCCCAGACAGGACCCGCGTAATTTAAGATGCAATTTATAATAATTCACTTCTTGCTCCCTCGCGCGAAACATCTTGGCGAATATCAAAAATATTTTCCAAGATCCGCTCGGGATAAATTCACGCATTAACTTACTCGCACTACCGTGTTCGTAAGTTAAGCGTTCATTTAATCCAGGGCATCATATCTCTTAACTGTTTGCCCACTTTCTCAATTTGATGTTCATCTCCGGCTTTCATCAAACGATCAAAATTCTTACGGCCGGTTTCATTTTCCTTAATCCACTCTTTAGCGAATTTCCCGCTTTTAATTTCTTTCAAAATCTTAGCCATCTCTTTGCGCGTTTTAGCAGTAATGATTCGCGGGCCCCGGCTTAAATCACCGTAACAGGCGGTGTTAGAAACTCCGCGGCGCATTCCAGAAATTCCTCTTTCCTGGATTAAATCCGTAATTAATTTTAACTCATGTAGAACTTCAAAATACGCGATCTCCGGCTGATATCCGGCCGCAATTAAAGTATCAAAACCGGCCATAATTAATTCACTTACTCCGCCGCAAAGCACAGCCTGCTCGCCAAAAAGATCCGTCTCCGTCTCCTCGTCAAAAGTAGTCTCAATTACTCCAGCAGTGGTCGCTTTCAGGGCTTTGGCATAAGCTAAAGCATAAGCTTTAGCCTGACCGGAAGCATCCTGATAAATCGCGATCAAAGACGGAACGCCTTTTCCCTCTTCATACATTTTTCTTACCAAAGCTCCCGGGCCTTTTGGAGCAACCATAAAAACATCCACATTCTTCGGCGGTTTAATTTGTTTAAAACGAATATTGAAACCATGGGAAAAACAAAGCGCCTTACCTTTTTTCAAATTCGGTTTAATCGACTCCAAATAAACTTTCGCCTGCACGTGATCCTGAGTAAGAATTTGAATAATATCGGCAGCCTTGGCTGCTTCTGCCGCACTCACCGGAGTAAAACCATCTTTTTTAGCAAGTTCAAAATTAGGAGTACCACTCATTTCGGAAACGACAACCCGCACTCCGGAATCCCGCAAACATAAAGACTGCCCGCGACCCTGAATACCATACCCAATAATCGCGACCGTCTTATCTTTTAATAAATTTAAATCTGCGTCTTGGTCATAATAAATCTTTGCCATTGGTTTTCAATCCTCCCGTTAGTTAATTACTGAATCGCTAATTTTCCCGAACGCAATAATTCCCGCACTCCGAATTTACTTAACTCCCCTAAAAGAGCTTTAACTTGGGCTTCATCACCCACCGCTTCAATAATTGCCGTATCTTTCTTAAAATCAATAACTTTGCCGACAAATTTCTTTAAAATCGACTGCAATTTAGTTTTATTTTTCGCAAGATAATTAATTTTCACTAAAACTAATTCCCGGTCAAAATGATCTTTTTTAGTAAAATCCGTAACCGTAATAACGTCAATTAATTTGTTCAGCTGCTTATTAATCTGCTCTAAAATCTTTTCATCTTTAGCTTCGACAACAATCGTCATATACGAAACCTTAGGATCCAAAGTTTCTGAAACTGCCAAAGAAGCAATATTATACCCCCGAGCGCTAAATAATCCGGCCACCCGAGCTAAAACTCCGAACTTATTCTCCACCAAAACTGAAATCGTATGTTTCATTAAGCTAACCCCCCGATGATATTATTAATTGCCTCACCCGCCGGAACCATCGGAAAAACGTTTTCTTCTTCCTCAACCCGAAAATCAATCAACACGGTATTATCGGTGGCAATCGCGCGCTCTAAAGCAGGTTTAACTTCACTTTTCTTAGTCACTAAAATACCTACCGCGCCGTAGCTTTCTGCCAACTTCACAAAATCCGGGCTAGAAATCGGGGTATGCGAATAACGGCTCCCATAAAAAAGTTCCTGCCATTGACGCACCATTCCCAAATAACCATTATTTAATATCGCCACCTTAACATTAATTTTATTCGCGACGCAAGTTCCCAGTTCCTGAATATTCATCTGAATCGAACCGTCTCCGGCGACATCAAAAACAATTTTTTCCGGTTTACCTAATTTTGCGCCAATTGCGGCCGGAAAACCAAAACCCATTGTCCCCAAACCCCCGGAAGAGATAAAGCTCCGCGGAGAAGAATAATTAAACCACTGCGCCGCCCACATCTGATGCTGGCCGACCTCAGTGCAAATAATCGCTTCCCCTTTAGTAACCGCATCAATCTGTTGGATAACATACTGTGGTAAAATTTTATCCTTATCTTTAAATCCCATCGGATATTTTTTCTTTAAATCCTCAACGTGTTTAAGCCAATCCTCGATCATCGGGCCGCATTTTAATTCTTGCAGCAATTGCCCCAGCACCTGTTTTAAATCTCCCACGATCGGAAGATCGACATGCACATTTTTACTAATTGAAGAAGGATCGATATCCACATGAATGACTTGTGCCTCTGGAGCAAACAAATCTAATCTGCCGGTTACCCGATCATCAAAACGCGCGCCCAAAGCAATAATTAAATCTGATTCCATGATACTATGATTAGCATATGCCGTACCATGCATTCCCAACATCCCTAAAGATTGCTTATGCGCCGCAGGAAATCCGCCAATTCCCATTAAAGTCCAAGTTACCGGACATTTAAGCCTTTGCGCTAATACTAACAATTCTTTCGTCGCTCCGGAAGTAATCACTCCGCCACCAATATAAAGAATCGGCTTTTTAGCTTTCATAATCAATTTCGCCGCGCGCTTAATCTGTCCCGGATGACCAAAAAGATTCGGATTATAACTGCGTAATTTAACTTCCGCGGGCCAAATAAATTCCGTCTCAGCGACCTGAATATCTTTCGGTAAATCAATTAACACCGGTCCGGGCCGGCCGGTTGAAGCAATATAAAAAGCCTCGCGCACAATCTGCGCTAAATCTTTAATATCCTTAACTAAATAATTATGCTTAGTAATCGGCCGAGTAATCCCGGTGATATCCGCCTCCTGAAAAGCATCATTACCGATAAGCGCAGTAGGTACCTGGCCGGTAATCGCCACCATAGGAATAGAATCCATATAAGCATTAGCAATTCCGGTCACTAAATTGGTCGCCCCCGGGCCACTGGTAGCTAAACAAACACCAACTTTGCCAGTAACACGGGCATAACCGTCAGCAGCGTGTGCCGCCCCCTGCTCATGACGCGTAAGAATAAATTTAAACCCTTTATAACCGTAAAGCGCGTCAAAAGTAGGCAGAATTTGTCCTCCGGGATATCCGAAAACCACTTCCACCCCTTCTAATTTTAAACACTCTAAAAGTATTTGCGAACCAGTCATTTTCATTCTAATATTGCTCCCTTATCCGCGGAACTTACCAAACGCGCATAACGCGATAAATAGCCAGTTTTAATTTTAGGCTCTACCGGTTTCCAATTTTTAAATCTACGCGCTATCTCTTCTTGACTCAACTTTAATTCAAGTTTACGATTAACAATATCAATGTTTATTGTATCACCATCACGAATAATTGCAATCGGGCCTCCGGCCGAAGCTTCCGGAGAAATATGCCCGATACACGGGCCTTTCGTGCCACCGGAAAAACGGCCATCGGTAATTAAAGCCACATCATCACTTAAACCTAACCCCACAATCGCCGCGGTAGGAGCGAGCATCTCACGCATCCCCGGACCACCTGCCGGACCTTCATAACGAATCACAATGCAATCGCCTTTTTTAATCTTATTATTCATGATTGCCTGCAGCGCTTCTTCTTCACGATTAAAAACTTTCGCCCGACCACTAAACTTCATCATCTTGGCGCTCACACCCGATTGCTTCACCACTGCTCCATTAGGAGCCAGATTACCGTAAAGAATCGCAATCCCACCCTGCTTATGATAAGCGGCATTTAAAGGCCGGATAACATCCTGATCAAAAATAGTCGCGTTTTCGGCGATTTCAAAAGTCTTTTGCCCGTTTACATTTAAAGTATTATTTAATTTTGATTTTAATCTTTTTAAAACCGCCGGAATCCCACCGGAATATTCTATATCTTCCATAAAATGCTCACCCGCCGGTTCGATATTAGTAATATGCGGTACCAGCTTACTAATTTTATCGAATGTCTTAAGTTCTAGATTAATACCCGTTTCATGCGCAATGCTCATTAAATGCAACACCGTATTACTTGAACCACCTAAGGCCATATCAACGGTAATCGCATTTTCTAAAGATTCTTTCGTGATAATATCACGCGGTTTAATATCTTTTCTTATTAAATCCACAATTCGTTCACCACTAGCCTGCGCAATACGGCGCTTCTTAGCCGAACCTGCTAAAGCCGTGCCACAACCGGGTAGGGACATCCCCAACGTCTCCGTAAGACAAGCCATGGTATTGGCGGTATATAAACCCTGGCATGACCCTTGCCCGGGACAAGCCTCTAATTCCAAACAAGATAATTCTTCCTTGGAAATATCTCCATTCTTAGCACGCGCCATCGCCTCAAAAGTATCATGCACAAAAGCTAACTTTCTTTTATTAAACCTTCCCGAAAGCATCGGGCCGGCGGTAACCACAATCGCCGGAATATTTATACGCGCTACCCCCATCAGCATCCCGGGAGTAATTTTATCGCAATTAGTCAAACAAATAATTCCATCTAACTGATGCGCATTGCAAACCGTTTCAATAATATCAGCAACTAACTCCCGTAAAGCTAGCGGATAACACATCCCTAAGTGGCCCATCGCAATTCCGTCGCAAATACCCGGAACGCCAAATAAAAACGGCGCGCCGCCACCATAACAAACTCCCCGTTCAATAAAACGCTCTAAATCCCGCATTCCCACATGCCCGGGAATAAGATCCGTAAAAGAAGTAGCAATACCAATAAATGGCCGCTCTAGGTCCTTACGCCCAAGACCGGTAGCATGTAAAAGCGCCCGATGTGGTACTCTTTCTAATCCTTTTTTTATGGCATCAGATCTCATAAATCCTCCTACGTTCCTGCCTGCCAGTAAGGCAAGCTACCTACTATCTTCAAACTACTGATTTTTAGTCGGCACCTTCCCCATCGTGCACCACACCAGCAACATCTTGACGTTTACGCACAATTACTCTTTTTAAAGTCACATACTTATCCACTAAAACAGCATTATTCACCGCGTTTAATTGCTTAAAAAGAAAATCAAATTTGCTCTCAATCTCTCCGGCAATCGCATCCCGCACGTTTTGCGCTAAATTAGTAATTTCTTTCTT
>CAIVOB010000102.1 GCA_903907475.1 Candidatus Omnitrophota bacterium | reverse complement strand
GGGATGGACGAGTTCAGCAGCCACCGAAAAGACGAAAGATCATTGGCGTGCCCACTTATTGATGCTTTAAGGTAAAACCGACGCTGAGCGGAAAAACTACAAATTCATTACCGTAAGCCAATCTCGCACGCAAAACAATATCCGAAGAACAAAATAAACTTGGAAATTTATAGAGTGCCGCAGTGGCAGGACCCCCCGAGAAGAAAAGAATTGACTTGAGGTGCCGAATATGATATTTTTAAAGAGCTTAACAAAATTAGGAGCAGCAATGAATTGGAAAAAAATTAAATTCTACGTTAAACTCCACTGGTTAAAAGCCTTGCTTTTTCTCTTACTCGGCGGCTTAGCCATCTCCTTAGTATTTTTCGTTATTATCGGCCTACGCGCCTGGAACGAATCTGAATCTTATCTTCGGCAGTCACAGCTGGCAATGGTTCCTCTGCAGTTATACCTCCAAATTATCATGGCTTTAATTTTCGGTTTTGTTTATACCTATTTAATGTATTGGCTTTATTTTAAACGCGGGGCCAGCTCCTTCTCTCAAACCAGCAAAAAATCCATCTCCGGAGGAGAAATCGGAGTCACCTGGGATGATGTTATCGGCATGGATGAAGCCAAGCAAGAAGCCTTAGAAATCGTAAAATTAATTACCGACCGCGCCAGTCTCCAACGCATCGGCGGAAAAATTCTTAAAGGCATCCTCATGCTCGGGCCTCCGGGCTGCGGAAAAACCTATTTAGCGAAAGCCATCGCCACCGAAACCAAGCTCCCCTTTATTTCCATGTCCGGTTCAGAGTTTGTGGAAATGTTTGTCGGAGTCGGTGCCGGGCGCGTGCGTTCATTATTTAAAAAAGCTCAGCAATTAGCCGAGCTTGAAGGCGGCTGCATTATTTTCATCGATGAAATCGACGCTGTCGGAGCCCGGCGTTCAATGGACCAGGGATTCGGCGGAACCACCGAACATAACACCACACTTAATCAACTGCTTGTCGAAATGGACGGCTTAAAAGATAAAGACCACAACATCGTTTTAATCGGTGCCACCAATGCCCCAGAAACCTATCTCGATGTTGCCTTACTGCGGCCCGGAAGGTTTGACCGTAAAATTATTGTCGATAAACCTAACCTCGAAGACCGCCAAAAACTTTTTGCTTATTATTTAAAGCAGGTAAAATATAATCCTGATGATGTCAAAATTGACCGCCTCGCGCGCATCACCGTCGGGCAGTCTCCGGCTGATATTGCTAACATTGTCCGTGAAGCAGCTTTAATCACAGTGAGAAATCAAAACCCGCTTATCTCGATGAAAGAAATCGACGAAGCCCGGGAAAGGATTGCTTTAGGAATTAAACGCCGCATTCGTTTAAGTGAAAAAGAAAAATGGCAAACCGCTTATCACGAATCCGGGCACGCCATTACGACTTATCTCCTGGCTCCTTCTAAGGATGTCTTTAAAATTACGATCACCCCGCGCGGGCCTACCGGCGGAGCGACTTGGATCCCGGAAAGAGAAGACACGTTTATTGAAGACTCCAATGATATGCTCAGTAAAATTAAAATCAGTTTAGGTTCTTATGCTGCTGAAAAAATTAAATACAATGCCACCACCAGCGGAGTTTATGGCGACTTTTCCAGCGCCATGCACTTAGCGCATAGCATGGTTTGGGTCTGCGGTATGGGTAAAAGCGGATATCTCGGCAATTGGGAGATCGCCGGAAATGTCTCTGAAGATGTTAAATCCAAACTTGATGCGGATGTGCAAAATATTTTAAACACTTGCCTCCAAGAAGTAACTTTAATCCTCAAAAAAGAAGAACCCCTGATGGACCGGCTGGCGAAAGAATTAGTCGCCAAGGACGAGCTTAACTATGATGAAATCGAAGCCATCTTTAAAGAATTCGGCAAAACTCGCCCTTAAACTTTTTCCCTTGATTTTATTTCTTTCTGCCTGCTCTTCTTCTGTTGCTCCGTCATTTCATAAAGAAGATATCCCCCAAGCGATCAAAGATATTTCACAAAAAGAATACAAATTAGATCTGGTGACAAAACTTATCGGCCGCACTTTGTGGGTTTATCTGCCCTTAGAAAATATCGTCGCTAAATCCGAAAAACCGGAAAAATATACCGAACGCTTCTTAGTGGAAGATAAAAAAAATCAACTCGCCAATAGAATCTTGCAGGTCAACTATTCCGTGAAAGCTACCCCGGAACAGGAAAAACAACAAGATATGACTCTCGATAAATCCGTTAACGAAAAGATTTTTAATGTTTTACAGGTTATCCGGCGCGTACTTTTTAGCGTCGATAACTCGCATAAAGATAATCCGATATTCTTTTGCATTGTCACCGCGGATATTAAAAACGGTTTTGCGATTAAACAGGTTTTTCACTTTTCGGATTTACAAAAAATTTCTTACGGCCTGATCTCGCAAACAGAATATCAGCACCGCATTATCCAGGACTCCATAATTTCTCCTGACATTATTGGTGATAAAACCGGCGCCAAATTAAATTATCAAGAAATAACTTTCGAAGAATTTTTAGTGGAACAGATTCGTAACCGCATCAGAATGAAATTTCAAAAACCGGAAGTGGAAAAAGGCGTCGATATTGATAAGGAAATCCTAAAGATTGTCGCCCTGACTTTAAATACTTACGGATTTAAAGATTTTTCTTTTCTGGAAATGCAGAATCTCGCCAGCGGAACAAAAACCATCCTCAATCAAACTGCCATCTTCGCCGGGTCAAAAAATTAAAATCTAACTCCAGAGAACTTTACCGTTTCGCATTTTAATTTTTCCATTAATGAAGGCTTGAATTACCTGCGGATAAAGCTGGTGCTCTAAAACGTGGATCCTCTTTTCTAACGCGGTCAGGCGCATGCCTTTTTTTATTATTACTTCCTGCTGTAAGATAATCGGCCCATGATCCATTTTGGCATCTACAAAATGCACCGTCACTCCGGTAGATT
>CAIVOB010000101.1 GCA_903907475.1 Candidatus Omnitrophota bacterium | reverse complement strand
TTATTAAAAAAGTTTTAATTATCGGTTATTGAAGTTATTATTAAATAAAACGTTGTGCGATTTTATTTTTACGTAGTAGGCAGGGCAAATTAGGCTTGTAATATATCCAACGAAGCAGTTTCAAAGAATTATTCTTTGCGAAACGTAATTTCCAGAGTTTAATTTTACGATTTTTTGCTTTCCAACCAGAGAAACTCCCTTTTATATTTAAATGGCTATTTATTCTATCTTGTATCCAGAGTATATGTTTTAAACTTGAAGAATGAAAAGTTAAATATAGTCTATTGTAATGGTATTGTTTATTTTTATAAGATTGGTAGGAGTCTTTGTAATTTACTATTGAACCATCGCCGTCCAGGTGTCCTCTCAGGAAATCTTTAAAATATCTTTTTGGGATTTTTAGTTGTTTTAGATGGTGAGTTTTGTTGTGAGTTAATCCTATTTTTTTGAGCCAATTGTAGAAAACAACATTTCCAAATTGAATAAAATAGTACTTCTTTTCTGTTCCAGCGGAGTTTGATTTTTTTCCTACCTTATTGGATAGTGATAGGATTTTTTTGAAGAGATGTGCTAGTTGATAGTCTTTAGTTGTAAAATTAATATGTCTTTTATCTTTTGAAAGGGAGCCATCAGTTGTTATAAGTCCAATGGCGTAAGCCAGATTAGAAGACCATTTTCTATAAATTTTTGAGTTCATGCTTAAAAATTGCCGAGAAAGGGAGTTGAACCCTTATGAGGTTGCCCTCAACGGTTTTTGAGACCGCCGCGTAAGCCATTCCGCCACCTCGGCGTTAATTTTTAAGTTGACCCCATTAGAAATTATGATATTATTAAGGAGTATTTTTAACGGGGTAGGCACAAATATTTAAATTTTGAATTGTTGTAGGTTTACCCTGTTAGTCAGCTTCAATAAAATAATAGCATATTATCGAATAGGGTCAATAGATTAATTTTAATAATTTTAGGTATTATTTGGGGCTGTAGCTCAGCTGGGAGAGCACTTGCATGGCATGCAAGGGGTCAGGAGTTCGATCCTCCTCAGCTCCACTTGATTTTTAAACAATAGGCGGAAAATTTTCCGCCTATTGTTTTTATAAGTTATTGACGCTAATTTCTATCAGGAGTATAATTTAATTACTATGATCCTAGGGGTACATGTTTCCGGAGCGGGAAAAATTTATCAGACGTTAGATATTGCCCATGGTTTGGGGTGCAATACAATGCAGATTTTTACGCGTTCTCCGCAGGCTTGGAGAAATGGAGCAAAACTTAATCCGGGTGATATTGCGGAGTTTAAGTTGCGGCGCAAGAAATTTAAGATTGACCCGGTTTTTATTCATATTTCTTATCTGATTAATTTGGCATCTCCGGAGGCGCGTTTATATCATGGTTCGATCCAGGCTTATATTGAAGATATTCAGGAAGCGGAGAAGTTAGGCGCGGATTATATTGTGACCCATATGGGTAGCCACAAAGAAACTTCGGAAGACGCTGGAATTAAGCGCTTAATTGTGGCAATTAATAAAATATTAGAAAAAACTCAAGGATCGAAGGTTAATATTCTATTAGAGAATACTTCCGGCAGTGGTTCTTGGCTGGGGTATAATTTTTATCATCAGCAGAAAATTTTAAAAGGGATTGTTGATAAATCCCGGGTCGGTTTATGTTTAGATACCGCGCATGCTTATCTGGCGGGATATGATTTAGCGACAGCAGCAGGTTTAAAGAAGTTATTGGATGAGATTGAAGAAATGGTGGGTCTTAAGCTAATTAAATTAATCCATCTTAATGATGCTGCTGGAGAATTGGGCTGTCATCATGATCGGCATGATCATATCGGCCAAGGCCATATTGGTTTAGCTGGGATGAAGCGGATTATTAATCATCCGAAACTTAAAAAAATACCTTTAATTTTAGAAACTCCAAAAACAGCCATTGATAGCGATGAAAAGAATTTGGCATTAGTAAGAAAGATCAGGATTAAATAAAATGTTTTATGATTTTAAGGTTATTGAAGAGAAGTGGCAAAAGTTTTGGCAGGCTAATAAATCTTTTCACGCCGAGATCGATTCTACGCGTGAAAAATATTATTTATTAGAGATGTTTCCCTATCCTTCTGGAAAAATTCATATGGGGCACGTGCGAAATTATACGATTGGAGATGTCGCCAGCCGTTTTAAGCTTTTGGAAGGTTTTAATGTTATGCATCCGATGGGTTTCGATGCTTTTGGTCAGCCGGCAGAAAACGCGGCAATTAAAAATAAAACTAAGCCTGATAGCTGGACGCATAAATGTATTAAAGAAATGGAAACCGAGTTAAAAAAGATGGGTTTTGCTTATGATTGGGAGCGGGAGATTTCGACTTGCGATAGTAGTTATTATAAGTGGAATCAGTGGATTTTCTTAAAGATGCTGGAACGCAATTTAGCTTATAAAAAGGCTTCCGGGGTAAATTGGTGCGCTAGTTGTCAGACCACCTTAGCCAATGAAGAGGTTGTGGAGGGGGGTTGTTGGAGATGTAAAACAAAAGTCGAGCAAAAAAATTTAGAGCAATGGTATTTAAAGATTACCGAATATAAGGAGAGATTGCTTGAAGATTTAGCGCAGCTTAAAGATTGGCCGGAACGGGTTCGGGCAATGCAGAATAATTGGATTGGAAAAAGTTCGGGGGTAGATATTTATTTTCGGGTTAAGGATAGCGATCAGGTGATCTCAGTTTTTACTACCCGGGCCGATACTATTTTTGGGGCAACTTATATTGTTTTAGCGGCGGAACATCCAATGGCCGGGGCATTAATTAAGGGACGCGCTCAAGAAAAAGAGGTTTTAAAATTTATTCAGCGGGTGACTCAAGAAAGTAAGATTGTGCGTACCGCTTCTGATGTGAAGAAAGAAGGAGTTTTTACCGGAGCTTGGGCGATTAATCCGGTAAATAACGAAGAGGTCCCGATTTGGATCGCGGATTATGTTTTAATGGAATACGGCACGGGAGCGATTATGGCGGTGCCCACCCACGATCAAAGGGATTTTCTTTTTGCCAAAACACATTCTCTGGCGCTAAAAATTGTTATTCAACCAAAGTGTAAGCCGGTACTTAATGAAAAGCAGATGACGGAAGCTTATGAAGGAGGAGGCCAACAGGTCAATTCCGGAGAGTTTAATGGTTTAGATAATTTAATTGCTCAAGAAAAAATCGCGCTCTGGATGGAAAAAGAAGGATTGGGTAAAATTCAAACTCATTGGCGCCTGCGTGATTGGTTAATTTCTCGGCAACGTTATTGGGGGACACCGATTCCGATAATTTATTGCTCAAAATGTGGGATTGTCCCGGTTCCCTATAAAGATCTTCCGGTAGAGTTACCGAAAGATGCTCCTTTTACCAGGGAAGGCGGTAATCCTTTAGCGAAAGTTAAAGCGTTTGTGGCGGTGAATTGCCCTAAATGTTTGGGCCCTGCGCGAAGAGAAACCGATACCATGGCGACATTTTTTGATTCTTCCTGGTATTTTTTACGTTTTTGTTCTCCGGATTTTGGTAGCGCGCCTTTTAATTTGCCGGAAACAAAATATTGGATGCAGGTGGATCAATATATCGGGGGAATTGAACACGCGATTTTACATTTATTATATTCGCGTTTTTTTACTAAGTTTTTTCAGGATTTAGGAATGATTGATTTCTCCGAGCCGTTTGGAAAGCTGCTTACTCAAGGAATGGTTTTAAAAGACGGCGAAGTAATGTCCAAATCCAAGGGTAATATTGTCGACCCGGATTCAATGATTAAAAATTACGGCGCGGACGCTTTGCGCTTGTTTATTTTATTTGCCGCTCCGCCGGAGACGGAACTAGAATGGGATGAGCGGGGGCTAGAAGGCGCTTTTAAATTTTTAAATCGGGTTTGGCGCATTCATGAAAGTTTAAAACCTCAGGCAGATATAGAGTTGGTTAAGGTTTTGCATAAAACTATCCAAAAAGTAACTAAAGATTTTGCGGAGTTTAAATTTAATACCGCGATTGCCAGTTTAATGGAGTTGACTAATGCTTGTTATCAGTTTGGCGCGGATAAAGAAGTATTTTCCAAACTTGTGCTGATGCTTAGCCCGATTGTTCCGCATTTTTCGGAGGAACTTTGGGAAATATTAGGGCATAAGGAGAGTATTTTTAAAGCCGCGTGGCCCAAATATGATGCGCAGTTATTGGTAGAAGAAAATATGGATTTGGTGATTCAGATTAATGGAAAAGTGCGCAGTAAAATTACTGTGGCGCGCGATATTTCTCAAGCAGCGTTAGAAAAGTTAGTTTTAGAAGACGAAAAAATAATTACCTGGTTAGCCGGAAAACCCCTACAGAAATTCATCGTTGTCCCCCAGAAACTCGTTAATATCGTAATATAATTTTGGGATTATTTATTTAGGACGTCTTTAATGTCGAAGAGTAATCTTTGGTAGTTGATAGGTTTTTCGATGTAGACGGTGATTCCGCTTTTGGCGGCGATATGCTTATCAATTTCTTCGTGTTTTAGCGAGGTGGCGATAATAGGAGTATTAGTAAATTCATGTAAAGATCGGATATCTTGCGCAACTTTAAATCCGCTTTCGTCGGGTAAAACGAGGTCTAGGAGTATGCAATCCGGTTTCTCTGCGATTAGTTTTTCCATTCCTTCTTTAGCGTTGTAAGCGATTACCACGCTATACCCAGCTTTAAGTAGTTCATCACTACTTTCTCTGGCGATATTGTAATCATCATCAATAATTAGGACTTTTCCCCCCATGGTAGGAGTATACACCATAATTGTGTGCAATGCTAATAATTAGGGACAGACACTAATTATTAAATACAGTTTTTCTAAATATTGATTTTTAATTCCTTGGTATATATAGGTTTCGGAAAATAGTGTCTGTCCCTAATTAAAGTTAGATGGGGATGGTCGCTTTTGGGTTAGATTATTAATTGTAAAACGTCTATTAGGGGAGAAGGAGGGCCAAGGATGTTAAATCTTACTTTGGAAGAGAAGAAGGTGATTTTGTTTCTTTTGGCGGTAGCATTTTGTGGGATTTTATTACATGGTTTAACGAAACTTAATTTTAGAGCGCAACAACTTTATGCCCCGGCGGCGAATTTGGCGCAGTTAGATTTAAACGGAATTTCTTTGGAGGCTTTGCTAGAATCCCGAGCGCTGCCGGAAAAGACTGCCCGGAGTATTATTGCTTACCGTCAGGAACACGGCAATTTTGGGAGTTTAGAAACTTTAAAGGAGATTAAAGGGATCGGAGAAAAGCGTTATCAGCAGCTTCAGGGGTTATTTTTCGTGAAATGAAAAGGCCATTATTAGTTTGTCTTGCCGGTTATTGTTTAGGATTGGTTTTAGTAAGTTATTTACGGGTTAATTTTTGGATTATTCTAGGTTTGGGAGTGGTAGTTTTTTGTTTGGCGGGTTTCTTTTTAAAGAAAGATTATTATTTTGTAATTTTAGTTTTTAGTTTAGCGGTATTTTTAGGAGCATTAAATTTAAAAAGTTCATATTTGAGGCCCAAGTGCGATTTAAGTAATTTTCTTCAGTATCATGATGATAGAGTTTATAGTTTAAGCGGATTTGTCGCTAGTTTTCCGGAAGTGAAAAATAATTGTACGTCTTTTATTTTTCGCGCGCAGAGTATCCAGCGAGAAAATATAAAATCGCCTTGTTGCGGCAGTGTGTTGGTACAAGCGGATTTTTTGCCGGATCTAGATTACGGAGATAATTTAGATCTTTTGGGAAGTTTGCGCCGGCCTTTTAGTTACGCGGCCGGGAAATCAAACTATAAGAATTATTTAGCGCGTCAGGGGATTTATTTCGTGCTGCCGCTTAAGAGTAGTTTACAGATCATTTTGGAGCCTAAAAAAAGAGGTTTTAATCTTAGCACGAGTCTATTTAACTTACGCGTTAAAATGGAAGCGGCGCTTAATCGTAATTTAGCCCCTTTGCCGGCGAGCTTAGTAGGAGCGATGGTTTTAGGCCAAAGGCGAAATATCCCTTGGTTGGTAAATAATGCCATGATTAAATCCGGGACGGTGCATATTTTAGTGGTTAGTGGATTTAATGTTGGAATTGTAATTTTAGTGGTTGACCTATTACTTAAAATTATGCGCATCAGGCGAAAATTAAGAATTATTATCAATATAGTTTGTTTGATCATTTATTGTTTTATTACCGGAGCGACCAATCCGGTATTGCGCGCCACAATCATGGGGATTATTTATTTAGGCGCTTATTTTTTTCAAAGGGAGCCGGAGATTTATAATTCTTGGGCCATAGCAGCTTTATTAATTCTATTTTTTAATCCGCAGCAGTTTTTTGACCTGGGGTTTCAATTGTCTTTCGCCAGTGTCGGAGCGATAATAACGATTTATCCTAAATTAAAGAGTTTCTTTCGGGTGAACACCTGCAAATCTAAGTTTTGGCGTTTTATGGGGGAAGGAGGATTGGTTTCTTTCTCTGCTTGGCTGGGGACATTGGGAATTATTGCTTACAATTTCCGTATTATTACTCCAGTTACGGTCTTAGCTAATATTTTCATAGTGCCTTTAGCGGCATTAATCACTTTATGTGGTTTTGCTTTGATATTTTTCGGGTGTTTTTGTCCGTTTTTGGCGCCTTTTTTTGGGCTCACGAGCGCGTTATTAATTAATCTGCTTTTACAAACGAATGCGTTCATGATTCACATTCCGGGGGCCTATTTTTATCTTTGACAAATTTGGGCGGCTATGCTAAATTCATAGTATTATGAGACGGATAATTTTAGGGCTTTTAGTCATTTTTTTTATTTCTTGCCAACCGGTTCAGGCTTATTGGATTTGGACGCCGAAAACTGGAAAATGGATTAATCCCAAGAATCTCCCTAAGGAGAATCCCCAGGAGCAGCTTGTTTTCGCGAAATCATTTTATGACGTCAAGAAGTATGAAGATGCGAAAAGGGAATTTCGTAAATTATTAAAGACTTACCCTAAGTCCGCGGAAGCTGCCGAAGCACAATATTATTTAGGTTTAGCGGAAGAGGAGCAGGGTAAATTATACGAAGCTTTCCAGGCGTTGCAATTGGTGATTGATAAATATCCATTTTCCGAACGGATTCAGGAGATTATTGAGCGGGAATATAAAATTGCCGAGAAGTTTATGGGGGGACAGAAGCGTAAAGCTTTAGGGGTGACGCTGCCTGTGGAAAATCCCGCGATTGAGATTTTTACTAAAGTGGTTGAGAATTCTACTTATGGGCCTTTGGCTGCTCAGGCGCAATATAAATTAGGTTTAGTTCTAAAAGGATTGCTGCGTTATTATGAGGCGGAAGATGAGTTTAATAAGGTAGTTTCCCGTTATCCGGATAGTGAATGGTCGGCAGCCGCAAAGTTTCAAATCGCATCCTGTCGTTCAAGCCTTTCCAAAGGTTTTGCTTATGATCAGGGCGCGGCTCAGGAAGCGAAAGAAAAGTTTGAGGCTTTCGTGAAAGAGCATCCGGATGCCGTATTATCTCTGGATGCGGAAAAAAATATTAGCGAGATTCGCCAAAAGGAATCCGAGGCGAATTTTAATATCGCGCGTTTTTATGAAAAACAGAAAGATTTTAATTCCGCGAAGATTTATTACAATGATATTATAAATAATTACGCTCAGAGTTCTTGGGCCCCGCAGGCTGCGGAAAGATTACGGATAATGGAGCAAAAAAATGAAAAATAAAATTAAAGCGTATTGCTTTTTAATATCGGCGTGTTTTTTATTAACTACGGTTTTAAGCGGTTGCGGTTATACCACTCGCTCGCTGCTTTCGGGAAAGTATCACTCCATTTACATTGCGCCTTTTTTGAATAAAGTGGATATAGCACAGGAATCTCAGGTCGCCAATAAATATCGTATTTATCGCCCGATGTTAGAAACCGATATTACCAAGAAAGTTATTAATCAATATCTTTTTGATGGTAATTTAAAGCCGGTAAAAGAAGATTTGGCGGATTTGGTACTTAAGGGTGAGCTCGTAGAATATCGTAAAGATCCTTTAAGTTACACTACTGATGATAATTTTGTTACGGAATATCGGATCAATATTTATGTTAATTTAAGCCTTTGGGATAAAAAAGAGAATAAACTCATTTGGGAAGAGAACAATTTTAATGGCAATTATTCTTATTTTACGGTTTATGCTTCAGGGAATGTGGTTAAAATATCCGAAGATGCCGCGGTAATAAAAACAATTGAAGATATCGCTCGGCGTGTAGTTGAGCGCACTGTTGAGCAATGGTAATATGGCTTACCCCGCTGAAAATAAGACAAAAGAGTTTATTGACGGGATTTATTTACTTGTCGGCCAGGATATTTCGGCGAAAGCCGCTTTCTTAAAACAAATAAAAGAGCAGTTCCTCCCACCAGAGTTGCGAGATTTTAATTTTGATACGCTATATGGCGCGAAATTAAAATTATCGGAAATTCAGGAGCGCTTTTTGGCGCTGCCTGTAAAAAACACGAAAAGACTTATTCTTATTAAAGACGCTTTGCTGCTTGATAAGGCGGCAGAGAGTTTTATTTTAGATTTCGCTCAAAAGCCACAAACACAAATTGTTTTAATTTTGGATTTCGAGCATTACGATTATAAGCTTCGGCTAATTAAGGAATTGGCGCCAAAAGCCAAGATGGTGCGGTTTCAAGAAATAATTAATCCGGATACTTTTACCCTGCAGCGGCAGATTGACGCCAAAAAGATCGAACAAGCGCTGCGGATTTTAAATCAACTTTTAAGGAATGGCGAAGCGGCGGAGCGTATTCTTGGCGGGTTGCGTTATGCTTGGGAAAAACAGAATGTGCATACCCGAGAGTCCAGAGGTAAATTGGCGCTACTTTTAGCTTGTGATTTAGAGATAAAAACGAGCAGGTTAAAAGTTTCGAGTGCTTTAGAAAAGCTCGTGATTGGATTATGCGCCTTTACTTAAGCGCCGCATTAAGCGTGATTTACGGCGATTAGCGGTTGCCGGATGGATAATATTTTTTTTGGCGGCTTTATCGAGTTGTGAAAAAACTTTATTAATAAATGTTTTCGCTTCGGTAGTATTGGCGGCGATCAAAAGTTCTTGGAACTTTTTGATGGATTTTTTAAGTTGTGATTTTACCCTAAGGTTTCGGGTATGTTTTCTTTTATTTACGCGGTTACTTTTTAATGATGTTTTACGTCTAGGCATTATATACTCCTTTTAAGTGATTACGATTGTTTTATATTATTAGCATAATTGTTAATCTATGTCAACAGGCAAATATCCTTATTCTAGCCAAAATCACGCCGTTGCCCGCTCGGCTGCCTTAATTGGCCTGGCGACCTTGACCTCGCGTTTCTTGGGTTTTATCCGTGATATTATTATTGCGCGTTTATTCGGGATTTACCTTTACGCGCAGGCTTTTGTGATTGCTTTTAGGATTCCGAATTTATTCCGAGATTTAGTGGGGGAGGGGGCGGCCAATGCCGCGATTGTTCCGGTGCTTACGGAATACTCTATACAGCACAGTAAGGAGGAGTTTTGGGAGTTAGCCAATATCCTGCTTAACATTTTAATTGTTATTTTAAGCGCAATTACGATTTTGGGGATGATTTTTTCTCCACTCATTGTGCGTTTAATTGCCCCGGGTTTTATTGCTTTTCCGGAAAAGTTACAAGCGACTATTAATTTAAATCGCATTATTTTCCCCTATATTCTGCTGATTGGTTTAGCGGTTTATATTATGGCCGTACTTAATTCTTTAAAGAATTTTGTGGTTTCGGCATTTGCTCCGTGTTTATTAAATATCGCGATTATTATCTGCGCTTTAATTTTTGGGGAAGGAACCGCTGGTTTAGCAACCGGAGTTTTAGTCGGAGGGGTTCTACAATTAGCGGTGCAAATTCCCACGGTTTATCGCAAAGGATTACGTTTTAAGCCCTTGCTCAATTTTCGTCATCCTGCCGTATTAAAAATTTCTCATCTGATGTTACCGAGGTTAGCGAGTTCAGGAATTTATCAATTAAATAATTTTGTGGATACGATTTTCGGATCTTTTGTGGGTATCGTCGGTGATGGCGGGGTGGCAGTGCTATATTTTGCCTATCGCCTTATTCAGTTGCCGGTTGGTATTTTTAGTAACGCTTTGGCGCAGGCAATTCTACCTACTTTTTCCACGCAGGTATTAGAAAGCAACCATAATAATTTAAAAATTACGCTTTCCTGGGCCCTGCGCACGGTGTTTTTTGTGATGCTTCCGGCAAGCGTAATTTTCATGGTCTTAGCGCAACCCTTAGTGACAACATTCTTTAGTGGCGGAAAGTTTGATTTGCGCGCCGGATACTTAACCAGCCAAGCTTTATTCTTTTATAGCATCGGATTGACTGCTTACGGGGCGACTAAAATCTTACAATCTTGTTTTTTTGCTTTGAAGGACACGATTATTCCGACCAAAATAGCAGGTTTATCCTTAATTTTAAATATTGTTTTTAACGCGGTTTTAATGTTCCCGCTTAAAATTAGCGGTTTAGCTTTAGCGACTTCACTTTCCGGAATCATTAGTTTTATTTGTTTATTTTTTCTGCTGGTACGGCGCCTCGATGGATTTAGCGAGCGCAAGATAGTATTTTCTTTGTTGCGGATTTTAGCCGCCAGTTTTTGCATGGCGGCGGTATGTTTTGTAGTCAATCAAGCGTTAAATCTTGGTTGGGCGTTATTTTGCGGTTTGTTATCCTATATTATTTTTTGTTTTCTTTTTCGCGTTCCGGAATTAAGGGAACTTTGGCATTGGTTATTAGGTAAAAATTCCGTAAATACTTTATGGGACAGGTACAGAACTTAAGAACAAAAATTTTAGCCGCTCCGGATAAGCCGGGAGTATATCTTATGCGTGACGCGCAAGGAGAGGTACTCTATGTCGGTAAGGCTAATTCTTTAAAAAAACGTTTGCGTAGTTATTTAAGTACAGATTTAGCCGCTAAAACCGTGGCGCTATTGGAAAAAGCGGTGGATCTGGAGTTTAGATTCACGGCGAATGAAGCTTTAGCTTTATTTACTGAGGCCAGTTTAATCCATAATCTTAAGCCGAAATATAATGTTTCATTGCGGGATGATAAGAGTTTTCCTTGGGTGCGGATTTCTCAAGAAGAGTTTCCGGCAGTTTCCATAACGCGTCAAAAAGATGAGTTAGGCGCGCAGTATCTTGGCCCATACAGTAATGCGCAACTTTTGAAAGCGGCTTTAAAGATTATCCGCCGTAATTTTACTTATCGCTCTTGTCGGCATTTACCCAAGAAGAGTTGCCTTTATTATAAAATCAATCTTTGCCCTGCTCCTTGTTTGGGGAAGATTACTTCCGAAGAATACGCGCAAAGGTTAAAAAGTATTATTTTGATTTTAAACGGCCAAGCAGATCGTTTGATTCAGGATCTTACTAAAATTATGCAGGCTAGTGCCAAGAAAGAAGATTTTGAAGCTGCCGCACGCGCGCGGGATCAAATTGCCGTTCTGGCGCAGGTTTCCGGATCCACCGGCGGGGGGAATTATTTAGCGGAATTAGAAGATTTGAAGTCACGTTTAAATTTAAAGAAAATACCGCAAAGAATTGAAGGGTTCGATATTTCCAATATTTCCGGTAAGCAGGCAGTGGGCGCGATGGTGAGTTTTTACGGCGGGAGCCCAGATAAAAATAATTATCGCCGTTTTAAAATTAAAAGTTTTAGCGGTATCGATGATTATAAGATGTTAAAGGAAGTAATTTTTCGCCGCTATGCCCGGCTGGTGCGGGAAAATAAAAGTTTACCGGATTTAGTGTTGATTGATGGCGGGAAAGGCCATCTTTTAACTGCCGCGCGGCAATTGCAGGAATTAAAATTAAAAATTCCCATTGTCAGTATTGCTAAAGAGCGGGAGAATATTTATAGTAGCTTTAAAGATTTTAACGCTGGTTTTTTTAAAGATACTCTGGCTTTGAATTTAATCCGCCGGGTGCGTGATGAGGCGCATCGCTTTGCCATTGGGTATCATCGGCTTTTGCGTAAAAAAACGTTAATTTTAGGGGAAAGGGGAGTAATTTAAAGTGCAGCAGTATAATTTTTTAACCGAAGCGGCTTTTGAAAGAATAAGAAGAATTTTATTTTATTTTTGTTTGTTGGTTTTCTTTCTGGGGCTGCCTTTTATCCTGACCTTTGCTTTAGGCTATAAATTTAATTATCAGAGTTTAAAATTTGTTAAAACCGGTTTGATTTATATTAAAACTCAGCCGGAAGGAGCAAAAGTTTATATCAATGGGAAATTATTTTCTCAGAAGTCTCCCACTAGTATTCAGGAGCTGCTACCCGGAGTTTATAAGATTGTTTTGGAGTTAGCGGCGCATTATCCTTGGAAGGCAGAGGTGGATGTGGAAGCGGGGAAAGTGAGCCGGATTGATAAAGTTATATTTTTCCCCTTGCGGCCGGTATTGGAACAGCTTAATCGCGAGAAATTTTCTTCTTTTCGCATTGATTTGAAAAGAAAACTGATTTATTATTTAGATCAAGAGAAAAAAGTTGTTTATCGCTCTAATTTTGACGCCAGTAATTTTGAAGATATTGCCAGTTTGCCGGAATATTTTTCTCCGATTGATAACTGGAATATTTCTCCGGATGAAAAGAAGTTTTTTATTTATAATGCGCATCAGATCGCGGTTCTGACTTTTGATTTAGGCAGTAATGATGAATATTTGGCTACTCCGGTATTTTTAGATTATGATCAAGAAAAAATTACTAATGTTTTTTGGCATTCTGATAGTTATCATCTGGTTGTATTAACTAATAAATATATTCAAGTAATTGAAGCGCGCGCGCTGGCGCGTCCGATTAATTTGGTAGAATTAAATAAAGAAAATGCGATGGCTAGTTACGATCAAGAGCAGGATCTGCTTTTTTTTGGCGACAGTCAAATCCCTGCGGATAATGGTAGTTATAATAATCTCTATAAATTAGAGCTTAGTGCGAATTCATATTTATTCGATAAGTTTATTAAAGGAAAAGTCAATGACTAGGCCCAAAGGAGCGAAACGAATTTTTGAAATTATTCCCGGAGCGCTATCTTGGATGATTATTATTTCATTAATTTATTTGTCTTTTGTCCAGCCTTTAGTTTGCGCGGTATTAATTATTACTTTTGATTTTTATTGGATTTTGCGCACTGTTTACTTGACGCTGCTTTTAGTATTGGCGCATCACCGGCTTTCGCGTCAGAAAGGAAAAGATTGGCTTAAAGTTTGTTGCGCTTTACCTTTAGAAAATGGCTGGGAAAGTTTACAACAATTGGTTATTTTTCCCATTTGTCATGAAGGTTTAGAGGTTTTGCGCCCGTCTTTAGAAGCGTTAAGTTTGAGCCACTATCCTTTAGAAAAAATTATTGTGGTCTTGGCTTTTGAAGCGCGAAATAGCCAGGCCAAAAGTAACGCTTTAATTTTAGAACAGGAATTTAGCGCCAAGTTTGGGGCTTTCTTATCTACTTTTCATCCCGACGGTTTAGCCGGGGAAAGCCGCACCAAAGGCGCTAATGCCACTTGGTCGGCTAAAGCGGCGAAGGTGTTTTTGGATTCTCGCCGGGTTGATTATGCCAAGGTTTTAGTTTCTTGTTTTGACGCTGATACTTGTGTTGACGTTGAGTATTTTGGCTGCTTAAGCTATCATTTTTTAACCAGTGCTAAACCGCATCAAGCAAGTTATCAGCCGATGCCGGTTTATAATAATAACATCTGGCAGGCTCCATCTTTTGCGCGTTTGGTAGAAATTAGCGGATCATTCTGTCAGATGATTGAGAGCATGCGTTTAGAAAAGTTTATTACATTTTCTAGCCATAGTATGAGTTTTAAGACTTTAGTCGAAGTTGATTATTGGCCGACTAACATGATTTCTGATGATTCGGTAATTTATTGGAAAGGTTTTTTGCATTTTAACGGTGATTATCGGGTAATTCCTTTGTATATTACTGTTTCTATGGATGTGGCTTATGGCAATAATATTTGGCGCACGATGTTGGTGCAGTATAAACAAAAAAGAAGGTGGGCTTGGGGAGTAGAAAATTTTCCCTTTATCGTTATGGGTTTTACTGAGAATAAAAAGATCCCTTTCATAAAAAAAATAAGAAGGTCTTTTCATCTTCTAGAAAGTCATGTTACTTGGGCAGTTTGGGCGGTGATTCTGGTGGTGATCGGCCCATTACCGATACTTTTCGGAGGGGCATTTTTTAGTCAAATGGCAATTGCTTATAATCTACCTAAAATTACCGGATTATTATTTCGTTTTACGGTTTTGACAAGTTTAACCTGGATTTTTTTAAGTTGGACGATTTTACCGCCGCGGCCTAAAGGTGTCAGTTGGTTTAAACATGTACTTTTAATTTTAGAATGGTTTTTTGTGCCGTTTATTATTTTAATTTTAGGGTCAGCTCCGGCGCTTGATGCGCAAACGAGGTTAATGTTGGCTAAATACATGGAATTTAATCCTACATTAAAAGGCAATAAAGTGTTATAATTACTAAAATAAAGTTGTTATTTTAACTTGAGAGTGATTTTTACGCAGTAAGTTTTTTAGAGTTAGCGTGAAAACTTTTGGAGGAAAAGATGGGTATTAAACAACTGATGCAGGAGATGGTTGCTCGAGGCGGTTCAGATCTTTTTTATCGCGCCGGAGGGATACCGCGTTTGCGGCTTGATGGCCGAGTTGTTCCGATGGGTAATAAAATTCTTACGGTTGAAGATTTAGTGCAGGCGACGGAAGAGTTGACTAATAGCAGACAGCGGGAGATTTTTAAAAATAAACTTGACGTAGATTTTGCGGTGTATTTTGATGAATTCGGCCGGAGATTCCGGGTGAGTATTTTTATGCAAAGGAATTGGCCGTCGATTGTTATTCGTAATGTGCGTAATTGTATTTCTAGTTTCGAAGAATTAAATCTTCCGGCCGAGATTTTAAAGAAACTTTCTTCAGAGACGCGGGGCTTGGTACTTTTAACCGGAAGTATGGGCAGCGGAAAATCTACCACCATTGCCAGTATGATCGAATATATTAATTGTAATGCCAAAAAGCACATTTTAACGGCGGAAGAGCCGATCGAATTTACTTTTGAAGATAATCAATCAATTATTAATCAGCGCGAATTAGGAATTGATGTCAGTTCTTACGCGACCGCTTTACGGGCTTTTACTTTGCAAAGCCCGGATGTAATGTTTATCGGTAATATTCGGGATTATGATACGGTTTCCAGTACGCTTACTGCCGCTGAAACCGGGGTGTTAGTTTTAAGTACTCTACATACCATTAATGCCTCTCAAACCGTGGAGAGATTGGTGAATTTTTTTCAGCCGCATCAACATCAAGAAATAAGAAATCAATTAGCAGTATTATTAAAAGGAGTAATTTCTTTGCGTTTAGTTCCGGCCAAAGATGGCCAGGGGCGGATTCCGGCGGCGGAAATTATGCTTTTAACTCCGACGATTAGCCGCCTGATCCGGGAAGATAAAATTTGGGAGATTCCTCAATTTATTGACGAAGGCGCGATATTTGGAATGCAGTCGTTTAATCAGTCGTTAGTGAAGCTTGTTAATAGCGGTAAGGTAGCTTTAGAAGATGCGATTCTTGCCGCCGACAGCCGGGAAGAATTTATGTTGGCTTATAAGGGAATTAAAAAATCATAAACCGGTTTTAGAAAAAAAGGGAGAGCATCATGTTTGATGAATTAAAAAGTAAACTTTTGGAAATTGGGATCAGAATTGAAAATTTAAGAGGTTATCTTTGAGGTCGCTCACAAAAAACAACAAATTGAGCTTCTTTCAGGTAAGATGTCCGAGCCTGGTTTCTGGGATAATGCCGAGCATTCTACAAAAATAGTTAAAACCTTAAAAAATCTTAAATCTACCGTTGAACCTTGGGAAGCATCAGATAAAAAATTTCAAGAACTTCGGGAGTTGGTGGCGTTATTGAAAGATGATGATCAAGATTTGGTCCAGGATTTGAGTAATGATTTTAATATTCTTTTGGCGGCAACTGATAAATTAGAGTTCCAAGTTCTTTTAGGCGCTCCGTTAGATAAAAATAGCGTAATCTTGAGCATTAATGCTGGTGCCGGCGGTACGGAGTCTTGTGATTGGGCGCAAATTCTTTTACGGATGTATGAGCGTTACGCACAGAATCATGACTATCGCGTAGCGGTAATTGATATTCTTCCCGGAGAAGAAGCAGGAATAAAGAACGTGACGCTGCTTATTGAAGGCAGTTATGCTTACGGGTACCTTAAAGCAGAGCGCGGGGTGCACCGTTTAGTGCGGATTTCTCCTTTTGATGCTAATAAGCGCCGGCATACTTCTTTTGCTTCGGTGGATGTAATTCCGGAGATTGAGGAAGAGCTGGAGGTAAAATTAGAAGAAAAAGATTTACGGGTTGATGTTTATCGGGCCAAAGGTGCCGGTGGCCAGAGTGTTAATACTACTGATTCAGCGGTAAGGATTACGCACTTGCCGACGGGGATTGTGGCGCAGTGTCAGAATGAACGTTCCCAGCATCAAAATAAGCAGACGGCTTTAAAAATTTTAAAAAGCCGAATTTATGAAGCAGAGCAAGAAAAAAAGATCGCGCAATTAAAACAGCAGGATTCTGATAAAAAAAGAATCGAATGGGGTAGCCAGATAAGATCTTATGTTTTACATCCTTATAATTTAGTTAAGGACCACCGCACGGATTTTGAAACTGGAGATAGTGGTAAAGTTCTTGATGGGGGATTGGATGAATTTATCGAGGCTTTTTTAAAATTTAGCGCGAAAAAATAAGGAAAGATAAAATGTTAGGATTAATTAAAAAAATTATTTTAAATAGTAAACAGGGGAAAATTCGCAAAGATTTTCCTGAATTAAAGATAACTTTACACTCTGAGATGCCCAATCCTTCGATGAATAAAATGATTGATCTGGCGCGTTTGGTGCATGCGGTTAATGCTTTTGAGCCCGAATTTACTACGCAAAGTGATGAAAAGCTGCGCGCTAAAACCGCGGAGTTTAAAGCTCTGCTTAGTAAAAAATCTCAAGAGATTGAACAGGAATTAGCTGCTTTGCAGGAAGCAATGCTTTTGGTGGCAATGCCGGAAGAAAAAGAAAAATTAAAAGAAAAATTAAAGCTCTGCCGGAACAGAATTTTTGAAGATATTTTGCCGGAGGCTTTTGCTTTGGTAAGAGAAGTATCGCGCCGGGTGATTGGTTTAAGGCATTTTGATGTTCAGATTGCCGGAGGAATAATTTTACATGAAGGCAAAATCGCGGAGATGTCTACCGGAGAAGGAAAAACTTTAGTTGCTACTTTGCCGGCATATTTAAACGCTTTGTTGGGAAAAGGGGTGCATATTGTTACGGTTAATGATTATTTGGCGCGGCGCGATCGGGAATGGATGGGGCCGATTTACGAATTTTTAGGTTTATCGGTGGGGACGATTCAGCACGATATGAGCGACGAAGAGAGAAAAATTGCTTACGCTTGCGATATTACTTATGGCACGAATAATGAATTTGGTTTTGATTATTTGCGCGATAACATGAAATATGCTTTAGAAGATTTAGTGCAACGGCCTTTTTATTACGCGATTGTTGATGAAGTTGATTCTATTTTGGTTGATGAAGCGCGGACGCCGTTAATTATTTCCGGGCCGGCGGAGGAATCGACGGAAAAATATTATTTGGCGAAGAAAATCGTGGATCAATTAAAAGGGCGCCGGGTGACGGAAAAAGATGAGATTGACGCCAAGTATAAAGGGGTGGACTTGGGTAAAGGTTTTGATTATGTCGCCGATGAAAAAGCTCAGACGGTGGCTTTGACCGAAGAGGGTGAATTGCGCGCTTCCAAGCTTTGGGGGATTGAGACGCTGCATTCTTTGGAAACGATGGAATACAGGCATCATACGATTTCCGCTTTACGGGCTAAAGAATTTTTTGAACGTGATGTGGATTATGTGCTTAAAGACGGGCAGGTAATTATCGTGGATGAATTTACCGGGCGGCTGATGCCTGGGCGGCGCTGGAGCGATGGGTTGCATCAGGCGATTGAATCTAAAGAAGGTTTAAAAATTGAGCGCGAGAATCAAACTTTAGCGACGGTTACTTTTCAAAATTATTTTCGCATGTATGAAAAGCTCGCCGGAATGACCGGAACGGCTTTTACGGAAGCCAACGAGTTTAAAAGTATCTACCAGTTAGATGTGGTAGTTTTGCCTACGAACCAGCCTTTGATTCGGGAAAATTATCCGGACAGGATTTATAAAACGGAAAAAGAAAAGTTTGCCGCGGTAGTGGAAGAGATCGTGGAGTTAAGCAATTTAGGTAAACCGGTACTGGTGGGGACAATTACGATTGATAAATCCGAGAAGCTTTCGGAAATGCTTAAGCGCCGGGGGATCGCACATCAAATTTTAAATGCTAAATATCACGAGATGGAAGCTTCGATTATTGCTCAGGCAGGCAGATATAAAGGGGTGACCATCGCCACGAATATGGCCGGCCGCGGAACGGATATACTTTTAGGAGGGAATCCGGAGTTTGTGGCAAAAAATGTCGCGAAACAAAAATTAAATCCTCAAGATCCAAATTTTAACGCGCAATACCAAGAAATTTTAGGTCGTTATAAAAAAGAATCGGCACTAGAGCATAATCAAGTGGTAGCCTTAGGCGGGCTGCATGTTTTAGGGACGGAGCGTCATGAAGCGCGGAGGATTGATAATCAGCTCCGCGGCCGGTGCGGCCGTCAGGGAGACCCGGGTTCTTCGCGTTTTTATGTTTCATTAGGTGATGACCTGATGCGTTTATTTGGTTCAGATAAAATTATTGGATTAATGGAAAAGTTGGGCTTGGAAGAGGGCCAGGTAATTGAGCATCCTTGGATTAGCGGTTCGATTGAGGTTGCCCAGCGCCGGGTGGAACAACATAACTTTGAAATTAGAAAACAGCTTTTAGAGTATGACAATGTTATGAATAAGCAAAGAGAAATTATTTATGGCCAAAGGCGGCAAATTTTAGAGGGGCTTTCGCTCAAGGAAAATATTACGCAGATTATTGAAAGGTTAACGACAGATTATCTGCAGATTTATCATCCTCAAGATTCCGCGCAGTTGGATTTGGCAGGTTTGGTTAATACTTTAGTTCTAAAATTTGGATTAACTTTGGATTTGCCGGCGTTAAATGATTTAAGTTCGGAAGCCTTAAAAGAAAAACTCGCTCTAGAATTATTAAAAACTTATGAATTGAAAGAAAAGGAAATTGGCGCGCAATTATTGCGTAATCTAGAACGGATGGTTTTTTTACAGATTATTGATACGAAGTGGAAAGATCATCTTTATGCCATGGATTGTTTACGCGAGGGGATTGGCTTGCGGGCTTATGGCCAACGGGATCCTTTAATTGAATATAAACGTGAAGCGTTTGAAATGTTTAGTCAAATGATTTTGGCGATTGAAGAAGATGCTTTGGAAACAATTTTTAAATTAGAACCGGCTAAAACGGAAAGGTTCCGCGGAGTTTTTAGTTCTTTACCCCAGCAGTTAACGCATCCGGAAGTAAATGAATTCGTTCCGGCGGCTCCCGCGGAAACTCAAGACGCGCTTCCGGAGTTCAAGGAAAAAAAGACACCGCGCCCTACAGCGGCGCATCAACCTAAAGTTGGCCGCAATGATCCTTGCCCTTGTGGTTCGCAAAAAAAATATAAGAAATGTTGCGGCGAATAACGCCTTTAGCGTTAATTATTTTATCTGCAGTTTTATTATCTCTTTCCTTTTCTTCTTTTAATCTCGGAGTTTTAGCCTGGGTAGGTTTGGTGCCCCTTTTTTTGGCTTTAGAGAATAAATCATTTTGGCAGTCATGGCGCTGGGCTTATTTTTGCGGCCTTATTTTTTGGAGCGCGACAATTTATTGGTTAATTCACGTTACGTTTTTAGGACTGGTAATTCTCATTTTGTATTCCGCGATTTATTTTGGTATTTTTGGCCTGGCATTTTATTTTTTCCGCCGCGCCGTTTTAGTGCAGCAGTTATTATTCCTACCTTGTGTTTGGGTGGGATTAGAATATGCGCGCAGTTATCTTTTTACGGGCTTTCCTTGGGCACTCTTAGGTTTCTCGCAATATAAATTCCTTCCGATTATACAAATTGCCGCTTTTACCGGAGTTTGGGGAGTGTCTTTTTTAGTGAGTTTTGTTAATTTGTTGGTTTATTTAATTATTCGTCGGAATTTAAAATTTAAATCTGGATTATGCAGCGCGTTGGTTTTAATTTTCGTTTTCAGTTATGGAATTTATGTTTTAAATTTTAAACCTCTAGTTTCTGCGGCGACTCCTAAAGTGAAGGTGACGGTAATTCAAGGGGATATTCCGCAAGAGTTAAAGTGGGATCATTTCGCGCAAAATTTTATTTTACGTAATTATCAGGAATTAATTCTTGCTTGCGCTAAGGAGCGCGCGGATTTAATTATTTTTCCTGAAGCTTCCATGCCTTGGTTTTGGGGGACCGAAACGCAGAAATTTAAACCGATTTTTTCTTTAGCGCAGGAGTTAAAAACAACATTTTTAGTAGGGACGGTTTCGGATCTAGGAGAACAATATTTTAATAGCGCGCTTTTAATTTCCGGGCTCAAACTTCCTTTAGAGATTTATCATAAGTTGCACCTTGTGCCTTTTGGCGAGTATATTCCTTTTAAGAAGACTTTTCCTTTTTTAGAGACGATTGTTCCGATCGGAGATATTCAGGCCGGCACTAATCCGGTTGTTTTTACGCACCCGGTAAAATTTTCGGTTTTAATTTGTTTTGAGGATCTTTTCCCGGAATTGTCGCGAAAATTTGTCGCTGGCGGTGCCAAGTTCTTAGTTAATATTACCAATGACGCTTGGTATAAACAGGGGAGCGCCCCTTATCAGCATTTTGCGGCATCAGTTTTTAGGGCCGTGGAAAATCGAGTTTACCTGGCGCGCTCGGCGAATACCGGAATTTCCGGTTTTATTGATCCACGGGGAAGAGTTTTGGCGCTGGTTAAAGACGCTAAGAATCAAGAAATTTTTATTAAAGGTTTTCAGAGCCAAGATATTTTCTTGGTTTCCGAGCCGCCAACATTTTATAATCGCTATGGAGATTGGTTAATTATCCTTTGTTTTCTTTATAGTTTTTCTGTAATATTATATTATTTAAGGAGTAACAAAGGATGAAAAAGATTTTTCTTTTTATTTTAATCATTACCACGGGTTTTATTTCTTTAGGCTTGGTGGCTTTAGACAAGGAATGCTTTATTTGTCCGATCGTCTATAAAACCGATATTCTTGTGCGTAATGATCAGTGCGGAGACGGTTTATTTGCCGCCAGCCGCACGGGTAGAAGATTGCATAAAGGTTTGGACCTTTTAGCCAGTGTCGGTGAACCGGTTTTAGCCGCGAAAAGCGGCAGGGTTATTAGCGCCACAGAAAATCGGGGAATGGGAAAATATGTTATTATCCGTCACGCGGATAGCATTATTACTATTTATGGCCATCTTTCCGAGATCTTAGTGCGCAAGAATGATTATTTGCGTCAAGGCCAGATAATTGGCAAGGTGGGGAAGACCGGAAATGCCCGGTCAAGCAGTATGCTGCCGCATTTACATTTTGAGATTAGAAAAAATGGTTTTCCTCAAGATCCCCTGGAATATATTTAATTTTCTAGCGGTTCCATATGCACCACAACATCAGTGATGCCAACAAGCGCAGATTTTAACGCTTCTTCGATGCGGTAGCTAATTTTGTGCGCATCATTAATATGCATGTTCGGCTTAACTTGGACGTGCAGGTCAATATAGATATCATCATCTCTACCGCGGCTGCGAATTTTATGGCAGGATTTTACTCCCTCGATTTTTAAAACAATATCCAAGATTTTTTGCTCATCCATAATTACCGCTGTATCGCAGAGGACAGCGGAACTTTGCTTGGCGATTTGAAAAGCCGCGAAAGCGATAAAAAACGAGATTAGAATTGTCACCAGCGGATCGATTAAAGGAAAGCCTAATTTTATTACCACCAAAGAGACGATTACCGATAGCGAGGTAAAGATATCTGCTCGAGTGTGGAGAGAATCGCAAACCAAGATATCGCTCTTTAAGGCTTTACCTTTTTTATATTCATAATTCATGACCCAGAAATTTACGATTAAAGTAAGAAACATTATTAAGAAACTACCGAGATTTGTTTCCGGTAGCTCCGGTTGCCGGAAACGTTCCCAGCCACCCTTGGCTAAATTAAAAGCAACAATAAAAAGCAGCGCCGCGATTCCTAATGAGAATAAAGTTTCGTATTTTTTATGTCCGTAAGGATGATCTTTATCTACTGGTTGGCGGGCGAAATAAATTCCGACTAATCCGATAATATTAGAGGCGCCATCAGAAAGAGAGTGGAATCCATCGGCAGTCATGCTGGAACAGCGGCTGCTTAGGCCATAGGCAATTTTTGCTAAAGCCACCAGCCAGTTTAAAACTAAAACTGCGATAAGGATTTTTTTAATCTTGTGGTAGTGAGCTTGTGTGTTTTCGTTCATGGGGATATTGTATAATGATTGCCGAGTTTTGTAAATGTTAAATCGTAAGATCCCTATAACTAA
>CAIVOB010000100.1 GCA_903907475.1 Candidatus Omnitrophota bacterium | reverse complement strand
GGGCGTAAAGGCAAGGAGCGGGCCCCGTTACATCTCCGTAATTCTAATTGTAGAGATGTAACGGGGCGGGCACGGTTCCGTCACATTTAAGTCAGAGAGCGACGCAGCCGACCCGAGCGCAGTTGCGCCACGCTGGGGCGCAACAAGCGTCCCCGCGAAAACCAAGTCAAGACAGGACCCGCTAATTTCATAACAAACTCTCGCAAATAAATATCAAAAAAAGTCCCGCTTATTACTAAGCGGGACTTTGTAATCAATTTTTAAGTTTTAGAAAATTTACTCTTTACCTCTTAGTCCATTGGAAACGCTTGCGCGCACCCTTTTGACCAAACTTCTTACGTTCCTTCATGCGTGGATCACGGCTTAAATAACCGTTTTTACGGAAAACTTCTCTAAAACTCTCATCAACCAATAACAAAGCCCGGGCAATTCCTAAACGCAACGCGCCTGCCTGACCGGTCAGTCCACCACCACTGAGCCGAGCAGCAACATTAAATTTTTTCGCGCTTTCAGTTACCGCTAAAGGCTGTTGGGCAATAATACGGTCAGTTTCGCGAATAAAATATTTATCAAATGGTTTATCATTAATAACAATTTTACCCGTTCCCGGCTCTAAACGTACCCGAGCAATCGATTCTTTGCGTCTTCCTAATGCTAAATATTTAGCTAAATCAGTCATTTAAACTTAAGCCTCCAAAACCAGCGGTTTAGCGCCGGTCAAATTATGTTTTTCTCCCGCAAATACCTTCAATTTCTTAATCATATCTCTGCCTAATGGCCCGCCGGGCAACATCCTCTCCACCGCTAAATGTATCACTGTGGTAGGATGTTTAGCTAAAAGATCCTCCAAGGCTACTTCTCTTAAACCACCAGGGTATCCTGAATACCTGCGGTAAACCTTCTGTTTGAGCTTACGTCCGGTAACCTTAATCAGGCTGGCATTGATAACAATTACTCCGTCACCGGTATCAACATGAGGCGTAAAAATCGGCTTATGCTTACCCCTTAAAATAGAAGCAATCTTAGCCGCTAAACGCCCAAGCACTTTACCTTTGGCGTCGGCAATATACCATTTCCTTTTAATATCAACTTGTTTGGCGGTATAGGTCTTTTTCATAGATTTTTTATTATAACAAATTAATAAATAAAGTCAACATTTTTTATTCTTTTTTTAAACATCTTCCCTTAAGCCTGGTTAACCCCCATCCTCCCAATATCAGGCCTAAAATTAAATAAATAAGCCAAAATGGAACACTAGCTTTGTGTACCTTAATTTGTCCTAAAGCTAAAGAATTGCGATAGATTTCTACGAGCCGGGTTTGAGAGATCTTTTCTAAACTATAGGCCTTAACCAAATTATTCCTATAAACGCTTCCCAGATCTTTAGTCAAAATAATTAATCCCGCTTGCGCAATAGGATCAAACTCCTGGGAGGATTTAATCTCCGGCAAAAGCGCATTAGCAGTCGCTCGGCCGGAAACACTGCCCAAAATTAAGCCCAAAATATTTAAATTACAATAAACAATATCTTTCGGGGTAGAATAAGCCTTAATTAAACGGGCGATTTCAACATAATCATTCGGATACCAAATTGAAGCGCCTTGAGCAAACAATAAATTAGAAAATACCGCATCCGCAACCTTTAACTTGTAAGTAACTTTTCTATCCTGTGGCAATTTACTTAGCGAAATAGTCGGTGAAATAAATAACATGAAAATTATAACGCTAACTAAAATTCTTTTTAAACCCTTATGCAGCAGGCTCCTGTGCCATAAATTATACAAAAAGAATGCGGCAAGAATAATAATCGGAAAATAACCTTCAGCAGAAAAAAATCGGAAAGGATAAGTTAAAAAAATTAAACTCGCCAGAAAAAAACTAACCAGTAAGTAATGTTTCCCTTTAAACCGAAAAACAAAGTAGATCCCCCCCGCTGCCAGAAAATAATCCAAGATTTTAATCTGGCTCTGATACCGCTCGTTTAAATTCACGCCGCTTACGGAAATTAAACCTAAAGCCGAGAATTGCTGAATTAAAATCGGCAGCGCAAGAATAATCGCGCTCATTAAAATCAATAAACTTTTTTGCC
>CAIVOB010000099.1 GCA_903907475.1 Candidatus Omnitrophota bacterium | reverse complement strand
GGCACTTACGTGGAGAGAATTAATTAATTGTAAGCGTTTTTAAAAGAAGATCAATATTAATCGTTTAAGAAAGAAGGTGTGAGAGTGAATATTAAAGAAATAAAAGAAATGATTAATCTTATGAATGAAAATGATTTGGCGGAGTTGGAAGTTGAGAAAGAGGATATGCGCATTCGGCTAAAGAAAACTTCTAGTGGCTTGGAAGGTTTTAGCGGCCCGATCTCGTTCCAGCAAGGATCGAGCGCTGCGGTTACTCCGTCTAAGGCGCAAATACTCTCGGAAATTGAAGAAAAGAGCGTGGTGAAAACGATTGAAATAAAATCTCCAATGGTGGGTACATTTTATCGGGCGCCGAGTCCGGAAGCTCCGGCGTATGCTGAGGTCGGCCAAACAATTGAACCGGGTCAGGTAATTTGTATTATTGAAGCTATGAAATTAATGAATGAGATAAAGTCTGAGATTAGAGGTAAGATTTTAGAAATACTAGTTGATAACGCTGAGCCGGTTGAATTTGGCCAGCCTTTATTTCTGATTGATCCGCTTTAATTATAAAAGATGTTCTCCAAGATCCTGATTGCTAACCGAGGCGAAATCGCCTTAAGAATAATCCGCGCTTGTCACGAGCTGGGGATCCGCACGGTTGCGGTTTACTCTCAAGCTGATCGTAATAGTTTGCATGTGCGTTTTGCCGATGAAGCAATTTGTATCGGCCAGGCCTCAAGCGTGCATAGCTATTTAAATATTCCCGCAATTATTAGTGCCGCTGAAATTACCGATGTGGAAGCAATTCATCCCGGTTATGGATTTTTAGCTGAAAACGCGCATTTTGCTGAAATTTGCGAATCTTGTAAAATTGCTTTTATCGGGCCGACTCCGGAAAATATCCGTTTAATGGGCGATAAAATGGCAGCGCGCACGACAATGCAAAAAGCCGGACTGCCGATTGTTCCCGGTAGCCGATCCATAATTAAAAATAAAGAAGAAGCGCTTAAGACTGCTAAGTCGATTGGTTATCCGGTGATTATTAAGGCGGTGGCTGGTGGCGGCGGTAAAGGCATGCGGATTTGTCACAATGATTTGACGCTTGTATCAAGTTTATTAACCGCGCAAAGCGAGGCGGAAGCAAATTTCGGGAATTCTAGTGTTTATATCGAGAAATATATCGAACGGCCGCGGCATATTGAAGTGCAAATTATTGCCGATCGCGCCGGCCATATCCTGCAATTAGGTGAGCGAGATTGCAGCATCCAAAGACGACATCAAAAACTTTTAGAAGAATCACCTTCGCCGGTGGTTGATAGTAAAATGCGCCGTAAATTGGGAGAGCTGGTGTTAAAAGGGATGAAGTCAATTAATTATGTCAGCTGCGGGACGATTGAGTTTCTTTTAGATGAAAAAACCAGCAATTTTTATTTTATGGAAATGAACACTCGGATTCAGGTTGAGCATCCGGTTACGGAGATGGTTACGGGAATCGATTTGATTAAAGAGCAAATCCGGGTTGCGAGTGGAGAGAAATTAAAGATTCAGCAAGAAAATGTCACGATCAAAGGAGTGGCAATGGAGTGCCGTATTAACGCTGAGGATCCAGATAACCATTTTATGCCTTCTCCGGGCAAGATCGAATCTTTAATTCTTCCCGGCGGCCCGAATGTGCGGGTGGACACGCATATTTACGCCGGTTATGAAATTCCTCCTTATTATGATTCTTTGGTTGCTAAACTTATCGTGCATGGAGATACGCGCAGTGAAGCGATTAAAACTATGCGTCGGGCATTAAGTGAATTTTATATCGCTCCGATTAAAACTACGATTCCTTTTCATCTTAAACTCATGGATAATCCTTTGTTTAAAAAAGGAGATATTTCGACGCATTTTGTGCAAGATCTTTTATTAAATGAGGGTAAAACAGAATGATTCAACGTGATGAAACCAGAAATGAATTAGGAGTGGTGAGAATTCATAAAAACGTTATTGCTTCAATCGCCTCTATTGCCGCTTTAGAGATTGAGGGAGTGCAAAGAGTGGGCAAAGATTTTAAAAGCGGATTACTCGAGCTTTTGGGTCAAAAATCTTTAGTGGCAATCAAAGTTGAAATATCTAAAAATGAAGAGGTAAAAGTTGACCTGCCTTTAGTTATTAAGTATGGTTATAATATTCCGGATGTTGCTAATCGCGTCCAGGAAAATGTTCGAGTAGCTTTGGAAAGAATGAGTAATTTAGCGGTTAAAGATATTAATGTAAACGTTCAAGGCATAGAAAGGGGGCAGGCGTGAAATTTTTTACCGTCTTAGGTATTTTATTTTATGCTGGAGTAATAATTCTCGTGGGGTTAGTCCTGATTATTTTTTCTTTAAATTTGTTGTTGCCTCAAGAAATTAATAATTGGTTAACTTTCGTACAAAGTAGTTCGAATTCCCGGATTATGATCGGATTAAGCGGTTTACTTTTAATTTTGATTAGTTTTTCTTTCGCTCAAATTATATTAGGTAAAATGCAGAGAGAGAAAACAATTGCTTTTGCTACGCCTAGTGGCCAGGTGACGATTTCGCTTTCCGCAGTGGAAGATTTAATTCGCCGTTTAGCTGGGATTATCCCTGAGGTTAAAGAGTTAAGGCCGGATGTGGTGGCGAATAAAAAAGGAATTGTTGTTGAAATGCGCGTGGTTCTACGTTCGGAAGCTAATATTCCGGAACTTACCGCACGGTTGCAAGAAATTACCAAATCTAAAATTCAGGAAGTTTTAGGGGTAGAGGAACAGATTATTATCAGAATTCATGTTGCTAAAATTGCGCATGATGAAAAAGACAATCGTAAAAGAAGAGATTTTGAGAAGGAAGATCATGCGAGTATCCCTTTTAGCGGATACGGAAGATCTTAAATTAATTCAGGAGGAATTAGGAAATGAAGCGGATTGGAATTTTGACAGGTGGAGGTGATTGTCCGGGGTTAAATCCGGTAATTCGGGCGGTGGTACGTAAGGGGCTGTTAGAAGGTTATCAGATCTTGGGGATTAAAAATGGCTGGAAAGGATTAGTGGAAAATGACACCTTTCCTTTAAATATTGATACGGTTTCCGGAATTCTACCGCGCGGGGGAACGATTCTTGGCACGAGCCGTACTAATCCTTATAAAAAAGAAGGCGATGTAGAAAAAGTGAAAATGAATTTTAAAAAGATGGAATTAGACGCGCTCGTGGCGGTCGGCGGAGAGGATACTTTGGGAGTGGCGGCAAAATTAGTTAAAGATGGACTACCTAATATTGTCGGAGTGCCCAAAACCATTGATAATGATCTTTCGGCAACGGATTATACTTTTGGTTTTGATACCGCTTTAAATGTGGCGATGGAATGTATTGACCGCCTGCATACGACTGCTGAAAGCCATCATCGTATTATTGTCGCCGAAGTCATGGGCCGCCACGCCGGATGGATTGCTTTGGAAGCCGGAATTGCTGGAGGCGCGGACGTGGTTTTGATTCCTGAAGTTCCGATTGATGTCGATGAAGTTTGCAATATCATTAAAAAAAGGCACGCTCGGGGTAAAACCTTTAGTATTGTCGTGGTTGCCGAAGGAGCGCAGTTTAAAGGAAGTCAAATGGTTACTCAAGAACAAAAACTTGATGCCTTTGGCCATGTGCGTTTAGGAGGCATTGGTGAGAATTTGGCGCTCCAGATTGAGCAAAGAACGGGTTTTGAAACGCGCGTCAGCGTTTTAGGCCATATTCAAAGAGGGGGATCTCCTACTGCTTTTGATCGCGTTTTGGGTACGCGTTTTGGAGTTAAAGCCGTGGAATTAATTAAGAATAAAAAATTCGGAAACATGGTCGCCTTAGCGGGGATAAAAATTATTGACGTGCCATTGGCGGACGCCGTGAAAGCTTTAAAAACAGTAGATATGGAACTTTATGATATCGCAAAAGTTTTCTTTGGTTAACTGCGAATAGGAGATAAAGATGTTGGAAAGAATAAAAGATATTCTTATCGAAAGCATTCAGGTTAAAGAAGAAATTTTGCGTAATCAGATTGTCGCGATTAAAGATATCGCGCAACTCATGATCGATTGTTTAAAAAAAGACGGTAAGGTAATTGTTTTTGGTAATGGCGGATCCGCCAGCGACAGCCAGCATATTGCCGCTGAACTAGTCGGCCGTTTTAAAAAAGACCGTTCAGCATTGGCGGGAATCGCTTTAACGACAAATACATCAATTCTTACTTCGTTAGCCAATGATTACGGTTATGATGTGGTTTTTTCGCGTCAGGTGGAAGCTTTGGGTAAAAAAAATGACGTGGTTTTAGGAATCTCCACCAGTGGAAAAGCCAAAAATGTTGCTTTAGGGATTAAGCAAGCCAAGAAGATGGGGATAAAAACTGTCGCTTTAAGCGGCGGAGACGGAGGAGATATCGTAAAATTAGCGGATGTCTCTTTAGTCGTACCTTCAAAGATTACTGCCAGAATTCAAGAAGCACACATTACCATTGCCCATATAATATGCGAAATGATCGAGCAAGAACTGTGTCAGGATCAAAAATAATTTCACTTTCTAAGCTTAAGACTAAAATTCGCAGTTTGAAGCTTAAGAACCAAAGAATTGTTTTTACTAATGGTTGTTTTGATATTCTTCATTATGGCCATGTTAAGTATCTCGAAGATGCTAAAAAAATTGGTGATTATTTAGTAGTCGCTATTAATAGCGACTCTTCCATAAAAAAAATTAAAGCTAAAAATCGTCCGGTAGTTAAAGAGGCGGATCGCCAAAGAGTGGTGGCCGCTTTAGGGTGCGTGGATTTTGTGGTGCTCTTTAATGAAGATAATCCTTTAAAAGTTATTCAAGCTCTCAAACCAGATATCTTGATTAAAGGTTCCGATTGGAAAAAGCATAAAATAATCGGCGCGGAATTTGTGCAAAGTTATGGCGGTAAGGTTTTGACCCTTAAGCTGGTGAAAGG
>CAIVOB010000098.1 GCA_903907475.1 Candidatus Omnitrophota bacterium | reverse complement strand
GCGGTGATGAAAGTCCGGGTCTTTTCGTAAAGTTCGGCCTGGAAATCATCGGAGGGGAAATTTGGGGGCGGGTTGAGGGCTAAAGGAGTGCCGTTTTCCAGCGAGAGGCAGTAGACAGAGAGGTGCGGCAGGCCGAGGGCTGTGAGGGCCTCCAGCGAGTTGTGAAGGCTGTGCCAGGTCTGGCCGGGAAGGCCGATAATCAGGTCGGCGGAGATGTTTTGGAAGCCGGTTTTTTGGGCGATTGCTGAGGGCCGATGCTGCGCTTATTTTATGGATCAGTATTTAGCGACTAAAAAATAATTTTATTTATAAATTTTTTTATCATGGAGGAGTAAAAGATGTCAAAATTTATTTTTGTTACCGGCGGGGTTATTTCAAGCCTGGGCAAAGGGATTGCTTCTGCCTCCATTGGAAAAATTTTGGAATCACGGGGGTTAAAAGTGGCTTTAATGAAGCTTGATCCTTATATTAATGTCGACCCGGGGACGATGAATCCTTATCAACATGGCGAGGTTTATGTCACTGAAGATGGAGCGGAGACGGACCTGGATTTGGGGCATTACGAACGTTTTACCAATACGCTTTCGTCAAAATTTAATAATATTACCACGGGGCAAATTTATAACAGTGTTATTTCTAAAGAGCGAAAAGGCGACTATTTGGGTAAAACTATTCAGGTAATTCCGCATATTACTAACGCCATAAAAGAAAGAATAAAAAAATGCGCTGAAGTTTCCGGGGCGGATATTGTGATTGTGGAAATTGGGGGAACGGTGGGAGATATTGAAAGCCTCCCTTTTCTAGAAGCCTCGCGTCAATTTAGGCTCGATGTGGGCGTGGATAATGTATTTTATATTCATCTGACACTGGTTCCTTATATTAAAGCCGCGGGTGAAGTAAAAACTAAGCCTACTCAGCATAGCGTTGGTACTTTGCGTGAAATAGGAATTATTCCCGATGTTTTGATTTGCCGCACCGAGGAGCCGCTTACGACTCAGGTAAAAGAAAAAATTTCTTTATTTTGTAATGTGCGGCAAGAAGCGGTAATCGAATCTCCGGATATGGATTCCATCTATCAGGTGCCGTTAGTTTTTAAGGAGCAGATTTTAGATGAGATAATCTTAAGTCATTTTAAATTAATTTGTAAATTTTCAGATCTTAAGGATTGGAAGACACAAGTCGTGGATAAAGTATTGTATCCTAAACATAAGGTGACGATCGCGGTAATTGGAAAGTATATCGAATTGCAAGATGCTTATAAATCAATCTATGAAGCATTAATTCACGCTGGAATTTATAATGATACTAAGGTCGAAATAAAAAGAATTGATTCTGAGAGCGTGGAAAAAGAAAATCCTTTAAAATTATTCGCAGGAGTTTCAGGGATACTTATTCCCGGAGGTTTTGGTTATCGGGGAATTGAAGGAAAAATTAAAGCGATTAAATTCGCGCGCCTGAATAAAATACCGTTTTTAGGTATTTGTTTGGGGATGCAATGCGCGGTGATTGAATTCGCGCGGAATGTTTGTAATTTAAAAAACGCTAATTCCACTGAATTTAAAACGACAAAATACCCGGTGATTAGCCTTTTGGCAGAGCAAAAAGAAGTTGATGATCTGGGTGGGACGATGCGTTTAGGCGCTTACCCTTGTAAAATTAAAAAACAAAGCTTGGCTTTTAAAGTTTATCATAAAGTTTTGATTCATGAACGTCATCGGCATCGCTATGAGTTTAATAATAAATATAAGAAACTATTTGAAGGAAAAGGCTTAATTTTTTCCGGTATTTATCCTAAGAAAAATCTGGTGGAAATCGTGGAGCTTAAAAATCACCCTTATTTTATCGCGGTGCAGTTTCATCCGGAATTTAAGTCTAAACCGGATAATGCGCATCCACTTTTTAGGGGGTTTATTCAGGCGGCATTGGCGAAATTGGCGCCTTTAAAGTAAGCGCAGCCCGCGCTTACTATTTAATTGCCAAATATGCATTGAAAAAATTTGTAATCGGAGACTAATAATGAAAAAAAAGATTTTAGTGATCGATGATGAACTGGATTTTTTAAAAATTATTAAAATTAGTTTGGAATCAACCAGTAACTATCAAATTATAACTTTGGCTAATGCCAAGGATATTCTGGAGCAAGTGCATCTGCTTAAGCCGGATTTAATTTTAATGGATATCTTAATGCCTGGTATTAAAGGGATTGAGGCTTGTGAAATATTAAATCAAGACGCGTGCGCTAAAATGATACCTGTAATTATGCTTTCGGCACTAGATAAAGACGCCGATAAGCTAAGGGCTTATAAGGTTGGCGCGGTAGATTTTCTGACTAAACCAATTGAGCGTAAAGAATTAATTGAGCGCATTGAAAAAGGATTGGGGAGTAAAAAATAAGTCGCGTTGATTTTAAGGAAATAATTGTATGTCTTTTGTGCCCGTGAGTTTAAAAAAAGAAAAGTTTTTACAGGAAAAAATACTGCAGTTGGGTTTACGCCCGGAGGATTTGATTGAAAAATTTATTCGTTCCGGTGGCCCGGGTGGCCAGAATGTGAATAAAGTTTCTACTTGTGTTTATTTAAGGCATATTCCTACGGGCTTAGAGGTTAAATGTCAAAAAGAACGCTCTCAAGCTCAAAATCGTTATTTGGCGCGGAAGATTTTGCTCCAGAAAATAAATTCTCTGGTTTTAGGTAAACTTTCCGAAGAAAATAAGCGGATTGAAAAAATTCGCCGTCAAAAACGTAAAAGATCGCGCCGCGCAAAACTTAAAGTGTTGGAAGCCAAGCATCGCCACTCCTTGAAAAAATCCCTGCGCGTTAAAGTCAAAGAAACCAACGATTGATTTATTTAATAATGTTTTTGAACCAGAGCAGCTTACCGTTATTTAAATTTAATCTTCTTTCGCTTAAGCGGTAAAGTAAATATTCCAAATCTTTTAAATAAGCATATCCTTGGGGAATTTGGATTTTGGCGGTAATTTTTTCCGGGGTTTCGGTGAATTGCACGGGAAGTTTATAGAAGTTTTCGTTAGTAAAAGCGGTATCTTTTTGAAAATAGCCGGTTGGTAAGAAATATCGGCGTAAGTAGTTATCCAGCATTTTTAAATAATTTAAAGTAATGTCTTTTAAATCTCGGGATGATTCTAATTTTTGGATCATCGCTCCTTGTGTATTTAATGGCGGTTGGGAGTCACCCAGATAAGTGAAAAGTTCAATTTTTTTACTAAAATCCCGGAAGGCCTCTTCCAGATTAGGCCAGCGGGAAAAATAGAACCCGGCGATTTGCGCTGAGGTTAAAGCATCTCTTTCGCTGTATAAAATAACCACGCAAATTTTTTCTTGCAGGGTATTTTTTACGGCGCAGCCTTTAAGGGTGATGCTGCGATTTTGGGATTTTTGGAAAAATTCAATTTCAATCTCGGCTAAATATAACTCCCGTTCGATTTCCGGGATGGGTGTTAAAATAAATTCGCCGATTTTTTTTACTTTACGGTAGTTGGCGAATTGCCAAGGCCAGAGCCCGATAAGCAGGCAATAGTTATTGGCTCGAGGCAGGACTAAATTGCTGATCTCTTTGAGTTCGTTATTGTAGAGAGAGACATTCTCTGGCCCGATCGTGCTAATTCCGGTATGGAAAAGTAAATCTAGAAAATCCTCCGTTGGTTCATTATATCCTGGGGCGCAAAATAAAACATTGGGGTAACTTTCAAAACAGCATTGTTGGAGGCCGTTTTCAATTTCCGCGATGGTGCTGGAGAAGTCATAGGGAATATAAGGGGTGCTCCAAGTAGAATGGAGTTGGCTGTCCAGATAAAGAATTTTACCGTCTGCGAAGTTGACTTTTAACCCCCGGGCCTCGATAAAAGCGTTAGAGATAATCTTGATTATATCTACGGAAATTTCATTGATTTGCCCAATTTGCAGGTAATAATTGTCTAATGTTTCTTGGGAGTATTCTTTTCCCACCAAAGCCCAGAGTAAGTTAAGATTGTCTTTAGTAAAAAGCGGACGAAAAATAATTGCTTCCGTGAGGCTTAAAGTTTCTTGTGGAGCGCGGCCCATTTTTTTAGCGATAATTTCATTTATTTGCCTGCCGGCGCCTACTAAGCAGTCCAATGCTTTAAGGAAAATTGCCCCGGAAGAAAATTGAATTTTCGGCGGTAAATTTAATTCCTGAGCTGCTTTTTGGGTGCTAAATTTTTCGGCCAGTTCTTTTTGCTTGGCGTCAAAATCAATTTGTGTTTTTTCTTCTGCTTGTTGTTGGGTTTTGAGATCCTTAGCTGCTTGCGCGGCAATAATTTTTTCTTGTTCTAATTTTAAACGTTCTGTTTCCAGCCGCAATCTTTCTTCTTGTAAAAGTTTTACGCGTTTTGTCTCTTGCAGCCTTAATTCATTTTCTGCTTGTTGTTGGGCTTCTTGCGCCGCTTTTTGCAAGGCTTCGGCTTGGGCTTTTTTTTCTGCCTCAATTCTTAAACGCTCTTCTTCGGCAGCTTGTTGTTTTTCCGCTAAGAGTTTTTCTGTTTGTTGTCGCTGTAATATTTCTGCCGCGCGTTTTTCATTTTCCGCCAAAGTTGCTTTTTGTGCTTCAATTCTCGCTAATCTTTCTTGTTCTAAGCGTTGACGTTCTTCCTCCTGGAGTTTTAGTGCCCAGGCTTCGGCTTCTTTGAGGCGTGCTTCTTGGACTGAGGAATTAGTTTCTGACGGCGGTTGTTTTGGCGGCGGATTATTAGGCTCTACTGTTAAAACGATGGCCTTAGTTTCTTCGATTATTGGTAGAGGAGGAAGATTAAATTTTCTTTTCTTCAATTTTTGCCTTCTGCCAATGGGCATACTTAAGCTATGAGCTTTGAAAATCGCATTAATACTGGATTTAGAGACTTTAACTTGCAGTTTTTCAAAAATTTGCGCGGTAAGATTACGGCAGCTTAAGGCAGGATTATCCCGCTTGTTTTCGAGAATAAAATTAATTACTTCCGGCCTAAGTTTATGAATGACACCCATCATTCCTCCAGATTGGACATTTCCTATCTCAAATATACCTGGTATTTAGATTTTTGTCAAGCTTTAGAGGATAGATTTCTTGTTTCGGGGATGAATTAAATTATCCTCGCTTTACATTTTTGCTAGTTCTGCTATAATTATTTCTCGCGATTATTTTGGTGATTTGAATTTATTAGAAGCAGGTAAGCCTTAGGAATAAAAAAATGATTTCCGTAAATAATGTTTCTTTACAATTTGGAGCCCGGAAGCTGTTCACAAAAGTGAATTTAGTTTTTACGCCCGGGAACTGCTATGGCTTGATCGGCGCTAATGGTTCAGGAAAATCTACTTTTTTAAAGATTCTTTCCGGGGAAATTGATTCTACTACCGGTGATGTTACGATTCCGGCTGGTAAACGGCTGTCGGTTTTAAAACAAAATCAATTCGCTTTCGATCAGTATGCGGTCTTAACTACGGTAATTATGGGGCATAAAAGATTATTTGAAATTATTTCGGAAAAAGATGCTCTTTATGCCAAGACTCCGTTTACGGATGAAGATGGCATGGCGGCGTCAAGATTGGAAGAAGAGTTTAATGAACTCGGGGGTTGGAACGCTGAATCTGACGCGGCGAAGCTCTTAAGCGACCTCGGGATTGAAGAATCTTTACATACCGCGCAAATGGCGCAATTAGAAGCCGGCCAAAAGGTGCGCGTATTATTAGCGCAGGCTTTATTTGGTAATCCGGATATTTTGCTTTTAGATGAGCCGACAAATCATTTAGATGTCGAATCGAGCATGTGGTTGGAGGAGTTTCTTTGCGATTTTGAAAATACGGCGATCGTGGTTTCTCACGACCGGCATTTTTTAGATAAAGTTTGTACGCATATTGCGGATATTGATTTTTGCAAGATTCATTTATATCCGGGAAATTATACTTTTTGGAGCGAAGCGAGTCAGTTGGCAGCCCGTCAGCGCAGTGATGAAAGCCGTAAAATTGAGGAGCAGCGCAAAGATTTAAAAGATTTTATCATGCGTTTCAGTAATAACGCTTCTAAATCCCGCCAGGCTACTAGCCGAAAGAAAATTTTAGAGAAACTTACCATTGAAGATATTCCTCCTTCCACGCGTAAATATCCTTATATTAATTTTGAACCGGAAAGAGAAGCCGGCAATGACCTTTTAAGCATCAATAATTTATTTAAAAGCAGCGACGGTGAAGAGATGTTTAAGCAGCTTAATATTACGATTCATAAAGGTGATAAAGTGGCTTTTGTCGGGCCGAATGATTTAACGAAAACTATTTTTTTCCAGATTTTAATGGGGGAGGCCAGCGCTGATAGCGGTAATTTTAAGTGGGGAGTTTCCACGCGGCGGGCGTATTATCCCAGAGATAATAGCGGATTTTTTAATGCCCAAGTTAATATCGCTGATTGGTTAAGGCAGTATTCCGCTAATACTGAAGAGGAATTTATTCGCGCTTTTTTAGGGCGGATGCTTTTTTCAGGAGAGGAAGCTTTAAAGCCGGTCAATGTTTTATCCGGAGGTGAGAAGGCACGCTGTATGTTAGCGCGTATGATGGTTGTCCAACCCAATGTGATTATTCTCGATGAACCTACGAATCACCTGGATCTAGAGTCAATTACCTCTTTAAATCGGGGCTTAGAAAAATTTAAAGGGACAATTTTATTTTCTTCGCATGACCATGAACTGGTTAAGACCGTGGCTAACCGGATTATTGAAATTACTCCCAAGGGTTATATCGACCGCATGGGGATGAATTATGATGAATATTTGGCTAACGAGCAGATTAAGATTCAGCGTCAAGCGCTTTACGCAGCGGATTAAAATAAGAAAGCTTTGACAATTTTCTAGTTATCTTTAGAATAAGATGAGTTAAGTTTTGCGCGGGTGGTGGAATGGCAGACACGCAAGCATGAGGGGCTTGTGCCGAAAGGCTTGGGGGTTCAACTCCCCCCTCGCGCATTATTATAATAATATCTCTTCGCAGTTAAAATATCTCTTCCAGAATTATCATTTCAATTTCACAGCACACTCTAATAATTAGGGACAGACACTAATTAATTACGCTATTTTACGAAGATATC